>NZ_VFJB01000008.1 GCF_008362905.1 Deferribacter autotrophicus | reverse complement strand
TGCCTGTATCGCTGACATTCGGACAGTGATATCGTTTTTATTCGGACACCGTATCGGAAACATTCGGACACCATAGCGCTACTATTCGGACACCTTGAGTTAAGCGAAACTAACCTCTAAACTCCCCATAAAGTAAACAAAGGGGGAGTAAAAATGAAGAGGTTAGCTATGGCTATGGTAAAAGATGTTTTACGTTTAAGATTTCAAAATAAGTTATCGTATCGGGCAATTAGCCGTTCTTTAGGAGTTCCCAAATCAACGGTATTAGATTACTGTACACGTTTTCAAATAACGGGATTATCGATAGAAGAAGGGCTAAAGCTTTTGGATAATGAGCTTGAAGATAAGCTATTCCCAGAGCGTAAAGCAAAGTCAAGAAACAACCGTCCATTACCTGATTTTGCATACATAGCTGAAGAGATACGCAAAAAAGGTGTCACATGGTTACTATTATGGCAGGAATACAAAGAAAGACATCCGGAAGGTTACAACTATACTCAGTTTAAGAAATATTGCCAAGATTATATTCAAAGACTATCCCCTACAATGCGTCAGATATATTATGCTGGGGAGACGATGTTTGTTGATTATTCAGGATTAACGATGAATATGGTTGATGTAAGTACAGGAGAGGAGAAAGCAGTTCAAATATTTGTAGCAGTACTTGGAGCCTCGGGTGCGGTATTTGTTCATGCGACTCCTAATCAAAAGCAGTCTTCGTTTATATTGTCTCATACGTTGGCTTTTGAATATTTTGGAGGAGTTCCGAGACAAATAATTCCTGATAATTTAAAATCAGCAGTAATAAAGAATACTCGAGAAACCCTTGAATTGAATTCCAGCTATTTAGATATGGCAAGATATTACAATACAGTAATAATTCCAGCTAGACCTAACCATCCAAAGGATAAAGCGAAAGTGGAGCAGGCAGTTCAGGGGATACAGCGCTGGATATTAGCCAAATTGAGGAATAGGGTGTTTTACGGAGTAGAAGAGATAAATGCTGTTATAAAGCCTCTTATGGAGCAATACAATGAAAAAAAGATAAGGGGTATAGGTAAGAGTAGGTTTGAGCTGTTAGAGGAGTTAGAGCGTCAAGAATTGCTACCATTACCTAAGAAGCGTTACCAATATAGAGAGCACTTATTACGAACGGTTCATTTAGATTATCATGTGGAAGTTGCAGGTAATTATTATTCTGTTCCTTATCAATATATAAAATCAAAGGTTGATGTATGGTATTCCAACACTACCGTAGAAATATTTTTCAAAGGTAAATTAATAGCAGTTCATCCCAGGTTATTTATTAAAGGTCAAGCTTCTACTTTGGATGAACATATGCCACCTAACCACGTATTGAGTAAAGAAAGATGGAGTCCAAAAAGAATATTTTTTTGGGCATCTAAAATAGGCTTAAATACGACTAAGTTGATGAAAATGATAATGGAATCAAGGAATCACCCTGTAAATGCTTATAGAACCTGTATTGCGATATTAAAATTATCCGATGAATACTCTGCAAAGGAATTGGAATTAAGCTGTCAAAAAGCGATTTCAATAGGAGCGTTTACAGTAAAAAGCGTAAAAACTATCTTGAAGACCAAATCTTATCAGCAAAGACCGAAAAAAGATATCACCCCTTTAAATAAGCATGAGAATATAAGGGGTAAACAATACTACAAGGAAGAGAAGGAGGAAAAGTAATGGAACTTGATAATCTTTTATCACAATTAAGTTTAAAAGGGTTTAGTGCTGCACTTACCAAACAACAAGAAAACCCAGTTTACAACGAAATGCCCTTTGAAGAAAGATTAATTCAGTTACTTCAAGCCGAACTATCGGAAAGGCTGAATCGAAAGATTAAAAGAAACTTGGCTGCCGCAAAACTGAAAGAGAAGATGGCAAGGGTGGAAGATATCGATTACGGTATTCAACGGGGATTGAATAAAAGTATAATGACTTCTCTGATAGGAGGTGATTATTTGAGAAGAAAACAGAACATAATTATTACTGGGCCTACTGGTACGGGGAAGAGCTATATAGCTCAAGCACTGGCAAACAGAGCAATTCTTGATGGTTATACTGCGAGATATTACAGGGTTCCCAGATTAATGGAAGAATTAAAACTGGCAAGGTTAGAAGGTGATTATATAAAAATGCTTTCCCGTCTTGCAAGGTTTAATCTTCTCATTTTAGATGATTTTGGTATCAGTGCGTTTGAGGCTGATGAAGCTAATGATTTATTAGAAGTAATAGAGGATAGAGTTGGCGTGAATTCAACAATAGTTACTTCTCAATTACCAATTGATAACTGGTATGATTGTCTAAAGAATGCCACTGTGGCAGATGCAATACTTGACAGATTGGTACATAGCAGTCATAAGATAAAACTTAGCGGAGAAAGTGTTAGAAAACTGAAATCAGAGGAGAATATAGTTTAGTGATACTAAAAAATACCGTGAGGTTAGTTTTGCATAGAAGGGGTCTTAAAATTAGTGTCTAAAGTGTCCGAATGATAGCGATACGGGTGTCCGAATAAAGCGATACGGGCAAAAAATAGACAATTTCACATATATCACAAAGGGGGAGCTCTATCTTATTAGGAACTTTTCTGTCCTGAGGCATATAGATAAAATTTATTAAATCAGCATTTAACCCTGCGAAATTTGATATAGAAGTAGAAAATTTTTTATCCTTTTTGGCACTTCTATGCGGATAACAAACTATACACGGAAGATCGATCTTATCTTTACCTTTTCCAGCAGTTTGATTTTTTAAATTATTTTTTATCAGTGGAACTTCATATTTTGTTTTAAAGGTATTTATTGATACAGAGTTGAGCCAGTTTTTCTGAAAAAACTTGTTTGCTCTAAACCAATCAACAGCCTTTTTATTTTTCACTTCAGGCGGTAGATTAGCAATATATTCTATAATTTCATCAATAATTTTTTTTGCATCTTCTATGTTTTTGAGCGCTTTTGGTATAGCTTTAGAAAACCCATATTTTTTCTTAACATCTATTTGATTTATAATTTTTAATATACTCTTCCAGAGATCACTTACACTTTTTTCCTCATTTTGCTTAAAGGCTTTTTCTAATTGCTTCAAATGATTGTTTTTTATACTTTTAAGCCTATTCAGATGTCCGTAAAATTTTATGTATGTTTGAAATGAATAATCAAAGAACCTTTGTGAAAAATTTTCAAATATTTTTCTGTCGATTTCTATAAAATTTTCACCAAATTTGATTAGATTTTCATCTTTTGAAATCAGGTTATTTTCTTTTACATAAAAGAAATCTTGATTTATTCTCAAAAATCCAACAATACCAGCATTATAAAGCCAATCGCCGAGATACGTTTTCTCTTTCACCCAATCACCTCCAACATTCCAAACCCTTGGGAACGCTTTGCACCAATTCCGGCATCATAAATCAACTGAAGGATTGAAACTGGAGCTTTAACAGTAAATATCCCTTTATTTGCAATCTCCTTGCCGTAAATATTAACTTTTTTTGATTTAATTCTAAGATCAAAGATTTGAAACTCGTCTTCTTTTAAATCATAATCGAGAAAAACTTTTGCTATACTTTTAACATTGTAAAATAAATTCTTTTTAAAATCAGGATGATTGCAGTCAATAAAACCAACACCTTTTTTGTCTTTTAATTCTCTCACAACTATTGGGGATAATGTTTTAAAAGTTACTCTATCTGAGTTTATCAATTTTCTTTGCTTATAGAAAAATCTGTTAATCTGAATACTACCTCCCAGGTAATTTAATGACTTTTCTTTTGAAAGTTTTACAAATCCATTGTAAACATTTATTAAAACTTTAGGATCAAAGCTTGAAAAATGAAGTGTTACTTTATTTGAATCAAGAAATATTTTTCCTTTCTCTGATTGATTATCTGATGAAACAAACGAAACAGAAAAAGTAAAAGGTTTCTGTCTATTTTTAGAATTATTTCCATAAAACTTTTCAAACAATTTTATATCTGAAAGTTTGATGGCTTCCTTTATCAGTGATAGGAAATGTTTTCTATAATCGTGAGGAATAAAATAGGGCTCTTTATCCAGAATAAAACGTGCACCAAATCTCACAACATCCCCCCAATGATCTATTGTTAATATATTATACCATAAATTAAAATTTTTGCAAAAAATTTTAATTTTTATTGATTTTTTAATTAGTGATTGAAGAAGATTTCTGTATAAACACAATTTAAAAATGCGTATGAATTTAAAGAAAACGGGGACTAAATCTATTGGATTGTAGTCCCCTGATTAATATTAGTGGAATTTTTTGTATTTTTAAATTTTAAATAATGTCTTCTATATTTTTAAATGGAAGATTGTGGGCTTCTGCCACAGGTTTACAGGTTACATGGCCAAAAGCTACGTTTACTCCTTTTTTAATTGATTCATTTTCCTTGCATGCTTTTTCCCACCCTTTATTAGCAATTTCAATGGCGAAAGGCAGGGTTGCGTTTGTGAGTGCATAAGTCGAAGTTCTTGCATAGGCTCCTGGCATATTTGCTACACAGTAATGCAATATCCCATCAATTTCATATACAGGGTCATGGTGAGTTGTGGGTCTTGATGTTTCAACACAACCGCCTTGATCAATACTTACATCAACAATTACAGCACCTTTCTTCATTTTTGTAATCATCTCTTTAGTAATAAGTTTTGGAGCTTTAGCACCAGGGATCAATACAGTACCAATTACAACATCAGCATCTTTTATTTCATTTTCTATATTTACTTTATTTGACATAAGCATTTCACAGTTTGCAGGTAAAATATCTTCCAAGTATCTCATTCTTTCTAAATTGATATCCATTACTACTACACGTGCTCCTAATCCTGATGCAATTTTAGCTGCATTTAATCCAGCAGTTCCACCACCGATGATAACAAATTTAGCACTGTGAACGCCTGCAACACCTCCTGCAAGCACGCCTCTTCCACCATAAGGTTTAGCAAGATAATATGCACCCATTAATGAAGACATTTTTCCTGCAATCTCACTCATTGGTTCTAAAAGAGGAAGTTTTCCTTTAACTTCAATTGTTTCATAGGCAATAGCCACTACTTTTTTCTCTATTAATCCTTTTGTTTGCCTTTCATCTGGTGCTAAGTGTAGATAAGTAAAGATAATTTGTCCTTCTTTAAATTTTTCTATTTCTACAGGCTGGGGTTCTTTTACTTTAATTATCATTTCGGCATTCTCAAAAACCTCATCAGCACTTTCAACTATTTCAGCCCCTTCACGGATGTACTCTTCATCGGTAATTCCACTGCCAATACCAGCATTTTTTTCGATTAAAACCTTATGTCCATTTTTTACAAGTTCATGAACTCCAGCAGGAGTAATACTAACCCTATTTTCATCAGGTTTGATTTCTTTTGGTACTCCAATAATCATTCAACACCTCACCAATAAATTTTCTCCTAAATATTATAAATTTTTTAAAATATCAAACAAAACTTACTTTTTTGTTTTAGAATATTAAACCTAAACAATATTAAATAAATAATTTTATTCTTAAATAACAAAATGATATACACCTTTTTTGGTTTAATTGTTGTTTATTAATACTAAAATAAGTTAAATAGATGATTTGTTGTTCAGTTAATTTTTTTGATTTGCAATCCAATTTATGATATTGAACAAAGTTCTAAATTGTACTATTATTTAATAAATATAGAGGTGAAATATGACAGTGCAACCATTACCATTTGAAACACAGATTTTTGAGCTAGAGAAAAAAATAGAAGAACTTAAGAAAATGTCTGAGTTATCAGGAGAATCTCTTGCTAAAGAAATTGAAAATTTAGAGAAAAAACTGGCTCAAGTGAAGACAAATATTTATAAATCCCTTACTCCTCAGCAAAAAGTAATGGTAGCAAGGCATCCAAATAGGCCCTATACATTAGATTTTATAAAATATATATTCGAAGATTTTGTTGAACTTCATGGGGATAGATTATTTAGAGATGATCCAGCTATTGTGTGCGGGTTGGCAAAGTTTGATGGTGAGCCTGTAACAATTATTGGGCATCAAAAAGGTAGAAATACAAAAGAGAATATATACAGAAATTTTGGTATGGCACATCCTGAAGGTTATAGAAAAGCTTTAAGAGTATTTATGCTTGCTGAAAAATTTAAAAGACCAATAATAACTTTTGTTGATACACCTGGAGCTTATCCAGGAATTGAAGCTGAAAAAAGAGGACAGGCTGAAGCAATTGCAAGAAATTTGAGAGAAATGGCTGGATTAACTGTTCCTATGATCACTGTTATCACTGGAGAAGGTGGGAGTGGTGGAGCTCTTGCCATTGCAATGGGAAATAGGGTTTTAATGCTTGAGCATGCAATTTATGCAGTAATAAGTCCTGAAGGGTGCGCTTCAATACTTTGGAAAGATGCGAGCTATTCTGGTAAGGCTGCAGAGGCTTTAAAATTAACTGCTCAAGATCTGCTTAAATTAAATGTGATTGATGAAATTATAAAAGAGCCTGTAGGTGGTGCACACAGGGATCATCTTGAAACAGCTAAAAATGTAAAAATTGCAATTAAAAAACATCTTATGGAACTAAAAGGGATGTCTTCCGATAAGCTTTTTGAAGATAGATACAATAAATATAGGGCCATAGGAGTTTTTGCAGAAGCTAAATGAGTAAAATAAAAGTTCTCCCGGAACATGTAGCAAATAAGATTGCAGCAGGGGAGGTTGTTGATCGACCTGTAAATGTTGTTAAAGAGCTGGTAGAAAATGCCCTTGATGCTGGTGCTACAGAAGTAAAAATTGAAATCTTGGATGGGGGGATTTCGTTAATCAGAGTATCTGACAATGGAAGAGGAATTGAGCCAGAAGACTTACCCCTAGCTGTAATGCGTTTTGCTACAAGCAAAATTAATAACTATGAAGATTTGTTTAAAATAAACACCTATGGCTTTAGAGGTGAAGCTTTAGCTGCAATAAGTTCTGTAAGTAATTTTAATATAAAAAGTGGGAATTTTGAGCTTTCAGTTGATTTTGGTAAAGTAGGGGAAGTGACTCCATCTTCTTTTTATGATGGAACCATCGTAACGGTTAAAAATATTTTTGCAAAAATACCTGCAAGATATAAGTTTTTAAAATCTCCTGTTAGCGAACAAAAAGAAATTGTGAAATATGTGAAACAAATAGCTCTTTTAAATCCTGATAAATCATTTAAGCTGATTAGCAATGAAAAAATATTATTGGAATTTAGTTGTAATGAAACTTTAATTAGTAAAGGGAAAAAGATTTTTGGAATAGATGAGTTAGTAGAAGTGAATTATGAGGAAGATGGCTTACGAATCAATGGTTTAATAAGTCTACCAAATGTTCAAAAATTTAGAAAGGACAATATTTTTATTGGTGTAAACAAAAGAGTTGTAAAAGATAATATGATTGCACAGTCTATTTTACAAGCATATCATCGAAAAATACCTGAAAATAGATATCCTGTTGCATCTATTAACATTGAGGTTTTGCCTGATTCTGTTGATGTAAATATTCATCCAGCTAAAATGTTTGTAAGATTTTATAATTCAAATAGGATATTTAAGTCAATTTTTAAGGCTGTAGTTGAAACACTTGATTTTTCTAAAAACAGTATTGATGAAAAGATCGAGTATTCAAAAGAAGAGATTTTGCAAACAACTTACCATGGTGTTAGTGAATATGAAGAAAAATATGCTGTTGATTTAACAAAATTAATACAAATTGAAAGCATTGATGATTTCCAGTCTGAGGTTTCATATAGTGTTGAAAATGAGGATGATTTAAAGATTTTAGGTCAACTTTTTAATACTGTTATAGTTGTAGAAAAAGGGGATGAAGTTTTATTTATTGATCAACACATTGCCCATGAAAGAATATTATACGAAAAATTAATTAAGAAAGATAATCCAATTAATTCTGTAATTTTAACAGAACCTTTTTTATTAGAGTGCAGGGATGATGAAATTATTTTTGTGTCAGAAAATAAGGATAAATTAATGAATTGCGGGATAGATGTAGAAATATTTGGTGAAAAAATTTTAAAAATAAATGCCTTACCTGCTGAAATTTTGAATAAAAATATTGAAGAGGAAATAAGATCTATAATTACTTCAAGTAATTTAAACGGTAAAAATGATTTTATAGAGCCAATTTATTTAAATATTTCATGTAAATGTGCTATCAAAGCTGGTGAAAGACTTCTTATGGATGAAATGAAAAAACTGGTCAGTGAGCTTTTTGAATGTGAAAATCCATATACATGTCCACATGGTAGACCAATAATCTTTAAACTTAATAAAAACGAGTTGTTTAAGAAATTTCACAGATGAGAATTCCTGTAATTACTGGGCCTACTGCCACTGGAAAAACAGATTTTGTATTAAAGTTGACTGAATTTCTGGATATTGAAATAATTAGTGCAGATGCGTACCAGGTTTACAGGTATATGGATATAGGAACTGCCAAACCATCAAAGGATGAGCTTGATAGAGTAAAACATCATTTAATAGACATTTTAAATCCAGATTGTAGTTATTCAGCTGGAGATTTTTTCAATCATGCAGAAACTTTGATTAACAGTATACTGAATAAAGGAAAAATCCCTGTAATTGTTGGAGGCACCGGCTTATACGTTGAATCTTTAACTAAAGGCATTTTTGAAGGACCTCCAAGAAATGAAGAAATAAGAGAAGAGCTCAAAGAAATTGCAAAAGAAAAAGGAACACCTTTTCTTCATGACGAACTAAAAAAGATAGATCCTATATACGCTTCAAAAATTTCAGAAAATGATTTGGTGAGAATAATTAGAGCACTAGAAGTTTATAAAATTTTAAAAATACCTTTTACTGAGGCTCATAGACTTTTCCATAAAAAACCTAAATTTAAGTACGATATTTATGTTTTTTATAGAAATAGGAGTAAATTATACACTTTAATTAATGAAAGAGTAGATAAAATGTTTGAAAAGGGCTGGATTGATGAAGTCAAAAGATTGAACCAAATGGGATATGATAGCAGATACTCCTCTTTTAAGGCAATTGGATATACTGAGATTGAAAATTATTTGAATAAAGGTGGAGATATTAATGATGTAAAGGATGATATAAAAAAGAAAACAAGACGTTTTGCAAAAAGGCAATTTACATGGTTTAAGCATATGGATGAATCTATTTGGATAGATATAGACGAACTAGATTTTGAAAGTATCAAGAATAAGCTTATAACTTCTTTTGAAACAATATAAAAAAATAAAACATTTATTAAGCAAAACTTGACTTTGTTAAGTCATAGTAGTAATATCCGTAAAATTTTTCTGGAGGTAAGGTGCTAATATGGGGAAGTGTATAAATGTTGGTATAATTGGTTATGGTACAGTAGGTAGTGGTACTGTTGAAGTTTTGTTAGATAATAAAACGACTATTAAAAGGAAAACGGGTATCGATATAAATATAAAGTCTATTGCTGATTTACAAATTAACAAAAAAGATGATAAATATTTAAGAGAAATTCCAGTAAAAACCACTGATGCTTATGACATAATTAATGATCCCGAAATTGATATCGTGGTGGAATTGATTGGTGGTTACAATCCTGCAAAACAGTTTATTATGGATTCCTTAAAAAATGGTAAGCACGTAGTAACAGCAAACAAAGCTCTTTTGGCAGTAGATGGTTTGGAAATTTTCAAACTTGCAGATGAATTAGGTTTACATCTTGGATTTGAGGGTAGTGTTGGTGGAGGGATACCAATAATTAGAGTTATTAAAGAAGATTTAGCAGCTAATAATATAAATGAAATTTACGGTATTATAAATGGAACAGCAAATTATATTTTAACAAAAATGGATTTGGAAAAGAAAGAGTTTGATGAAGTTTTAAGAGAAGCGCAACAACTCGGTTATGCAGAAGCAGATCCTACTTTTGATGTGGAAGGGATTGATACTGCACATAAAATAACAATTTTGGCCACACTTGCTTTCAACACTGTCATTCCATACGAAAAAGTTTTCGTGGAAGGAATATCTAAAATTAAACAGGTAGATATAGATTTTGCTAATAGATTGGGGTGTAAAATAAAGCTGTTAGCTATTGCTAAAAAACATGAAAATGACATTGAAGTGAGAGTTCACCCAACTATGATCCCTGAAAGATACATTCTTTCAAAAGTGGTTGATGTTTTCAATGCTATTTATCTGGTTTCAGATAAAGTTGACAGAACAATTCATTATGGAAGAGGAGCTGGTGCAAGACCTACTGGTAGTGCAGTTGCAGGAGATATTATTAATATTGCTAGGTGGATAGAAAGTGGATGTAAAAAAACGATTCCTATATTAGGATTTAAAGATAAATATACTCAATATTATCCGGTCAAGGATATTAACGATATTAGGTCATCTTTTTATCTAAGGTTCAATGCCCTTGATAAACCAGGAGTTCTTTCCAAAATAGCTGGTATTTTAGGTAAATATGGTATAAGTATAAGTTCAGCTATACAACCCGGAGAAAGTTCGCCTGGAGACGTGGTGCCATTAGTTTTTTTGACTCACGAAACTCTTGGTAGAAATGTAACTAATGCTGTAAATGAGATAGATAGTTTAGATGTAGTGAAAGAAAAGACTGTAGTAATAAGAGTAGAAGGTAAAAAATAATGAAATATATTGTATTGCTCTGTGATGGAATGAGTGATCATAAGATAGATAAACTTGATAATAAAACAGTATTGGAATATACAAGGGCAGCTAATTTTGATAAAATTGCCAAAGAGGGCAGATGTGGATTTATTCATACCACTCCAAAAGGCTGGTATCCTGGAAGCGATGTGTGTAATTTGAGTATTTTTGGTTACAATCCTGTGGAAGTTTATACTGGTAGAAGTCCTATTGAAGCTGCAAGTATTGGTATTGATTTAGGGGAAAAAGATTTTGCTTTTAGATGTAATCTTGTGACTTTAGATGAAAAAAGAGAAATAATGGAAGATTTTAGCGCGTATCATGTTGACAAAGATACTGCAAAAAAGGTGATTGATTATTTAAATGAGCAGTTTAAAGGCTACAATGTAGAATTTTATCCTGGAGTGGGCTACAGAAATATAATGGTTGTTAGAGATTACGAGTTCGAAGTAAAAACGACTCCACCTCATGATATTATGGGACAACCTATTGATAAATATTTACCAAAAGGGAAAAATGCAGAAATATTAAATGAGTTGATTAAAAAATCATGGCAATTACTTGATAATAAATTTGGAAAAGTAAATTCAATATGGCTTTGGGGGGAAGGGAAAAAGCCAAAATTAACTTCTTTTGAAGAAAAATTTGGTGTAAAGGGAGCGGTTGTAGCTGCGGTAGATTTGGTTAGAGGGATTGGTAAATTGGCAGATATGGAGTTAATTGACGTTCCAGGTGCTACGGGTTTTATTGATACAAATTTTGAAGGTAAGGCTGAATATGCTGTAAATGCTTTAAACGATTATGATTATGTGTATATTCACGTAGAAGCTCCAGATGAAGCTGGACATATGGGCAGTGTGGAAGAAAAAATAAAAGCTGTTCAAAATATCAATGATAAAATGTTACCAATAATTATTGAAGGTTTAAAAAAGTTTGATGAATACAGATTACTTATTACACCTGACCATCCAACTCCTGTTGAGGTAAGAACTCATGTGCCTGAGCCTGTTCCTGCAATAATATGGGGAAGTGATATAGAGCCAGACTTAAATGAATTTTACGATGAAAATATTAATCCATCTTTTGAAGTCAAAGATGGTTATAAAATAGCCGAATTATTTATCAGGAGGTCTAAATGAGCTTAGTTGTAATGAAGTTTGGTGGGACAAGTGTTGGTTCAATTGAAAAAATTAAGAATGTTGCAAAACGTGTAGCAAAGAAGAAGGACGAAGGGCATGATGTGATTGTAACGGTTTCTGCGATGGCAGGTGAAACCGATAGGCTTATAAATTTAATCAAAGAGATTGACCCAAAATATGACCCAAGAGAATATGATATGGTGGTATCAACTGGTGAGCAGGTTAGTATAGGCCTTTTGGCACAAGCTTTAAAAACTATGGGTTATGATGCTGTTTCATTTACAGGATTTCAAATAGGTATGATTACTGATGGAGCTCATTCTAAGGCAAGAATCAGAAAGATAACAGGAGAAAGATTAAGACAAGCTTTAAAAGAAGGGAAAATTTGTGTGGTAGCTGGCTTCCAGGGGATATTTCCTGAAACTGGGGATATAACCACTCTGGGAAGAGGGGGATCAGATACCACAGCAGTGGCTATCGCTGCAGCAATGAAAGCAAATGTTTGTGAAATTTATACAGATGTGGATGGTGTTTATACTGCTGATCCAAGAATTGTGAAAAACGCTAAAAAACTTGATAAAATATCATATGAAGAGATGCTTGAACTAGCATCTCTAGGCGCTAAAGTTTTGCAATCAAGAAGTGTTGAATTTGGTATGAAATATGGTGTTGATATCATGGTTTTATCATCTTTTGAGGAAAAACCAGGAACTTTAGTTACAAAGGAGGATAAAGATATGGAAAAAGTAATAGTTTCAGGGGTAACATGCGACAAAAATCAAGCAAAAATTACTATCACTGAAGTACCAGATAGACCAGGAATTGCAGCAGAAATTTTTGAAGAGCTTGCAAATCATAATATAAATGTTGATATGATTGTTCAGAACGTAAGTACTCAAGGAAAAACTGATATATCCTTTACAGTAGCTCAAACTGATCTTTTAAGAGCTCATGAACTTTGCAAAGAAATTGCTAAAAAAATAGAAGCATCCAATGTGTTGGCTGATGAGAATATTGCTAAGGTTTCTATTGTTGGGGTTGGTATGAAGAGTCATGCAGGTGTAGCTGCTAAGATGTTTAAAACATTAGCAGAAAATAATATTAATATTCAAATGATTTCTACAAGTGAAATTAAAACTTCCTGTGTGATCGATGAGAAGTTTACTGAACTTGCAGTGAGAGTATTACATGATAAGTTTGTGAGGGAGGGGGATGATGTCTCGTAAAATAACACTTTATGATACCACCCTAAGGGATGGTACTCAGGCTGAAGATGTTAACTTTACCGTCCCGGATAAAGTAAGAATTGCAGAAAAACTTATCGATTTTGGTATTGACTATATCGAAGGGGGGTGGCCAGGATCTAACCCCCGTGATATCGAGTTCTTCCAAGCCATAAAAAAATCAAAAGTTCCTTTGGAGCATATAGCTGCCTTTGGTAGTACGAGACGCGCAAAAAAATCATGTGACGATGATGAAATTTTACAAGCATTATTGCAAGCAGGTGTTCCTACACTTACCATTTTCGGTAAAACATGGGATCTCCATGTTACTGAGGCATTAAAAATATCTTTAGAACAAAACCTGGAAATAATATATGACACAGTACAGTATTTGAAAAAAAGGGTTGATACTGTTTTTTATGATGCTGAGCATTTCTTTGATGGATACAAGGCAAATAGTGAGTATGCAATTAAAACTTTGAAGGCAGCTATAGAGGGTGGAGCCGATTGTCTTGTTTTATGTGATACTAATGGTGGGACAATGCCAGATGAGCTGGTAGAAATAATTGAAGCAGTAAAAAAAGAAGTGGGGGATTACCCTCTTGGTATTCATAGTCATAATGATGGTGATTGTGCTGTGGCTAATACATGTCTTGCTGTGAAACATGGAATAGTGCATGTTCAAGGGACTATAAACGGTTATGGAGAAAGATGTGGAAATGCTAACCTTTGCTCTGTAATTCCAAACCTTCAATTAAAATACGGTTACGAGTGTGTATCTTCTGATCAACTAAAAAAATTAAAAGAAATATCAAGATTTGTAAATGAACTTGGTAATCTAAAACATAATATTCATCAACCTTATGTGGGTAGATCTGCTTTTGCACATAAAGGTGGTGTTCACGTAAGTGCTATTCTTAAAAATCCAAAGACATATGAGCATATTAAACCAGAACTTGTAGGTAACAAACAAAGAGTATTACTTTCAGATTTAAGTGGAAAAAGTAACCTCATTTATAAAGCCAAGGATTTCGGTCTTGATATTGATCCAAAGGATGAAAGACTTACTCAGTTATTACAGCAACTTAAGGAGCTTGAAAATAAAGGTTTTCAATACGAAGGTGCTGAGGCTTCTTTTGAGTTATTGATAAGAAAGGCAATGGGAACATTTCAGAAATTTTTTGATTTGCTAAGTTTTCGTGTAATTGATGAAAAAAGGAGCGCTCTTGAGCCACCTTTTGCAGAAGCCACGGTTATGTTAAGGGTAGGTGGTGAAATTGAGCATACGGCTGCAATAGGAAATGGACCTGTAAATGCTCTTGATAATGCGCTAAGAAAAGCATTGGAAAGGTTTTATCCAAATTTAAAGACAGTTCGACTCGTGGATTATAAAGTAAGGATCTTAACAGGAAAAGATGGTACAAAGGCTTTAACGAGAGTTTTAATAGAGTCAAAAGATGACAAAGATACTTGGGGTACAGTGGGAGTTGCCCATAACATTATTGATGCAAGTTATCAGGCATTGGTAGATTCAATTGAATACAAGCTATTCAAAGATGCTTATAAATAATATCTTATATGTAAGGTTGTCCAACTAAAAAATTCCTTACTGAAACACTCTGGGGGTAATCCCCCCGCACCATAATTACAATGGAAAAACATTGTTGTAAGGGTAGTAAAGGTTCAAGGTTCAATGTTCAAGGTTCAATGTTCAATGTTCAAGGTTCAAGGTTTAAAGTTCAACGTTTAAGATAGGTTAAGGTTTAGGTTGTGGAGATGAGAATTGAAGATATGATGGTATAAAGATTCATTAAAACGTTCAGATGTTGAATATCCTCATCCCATTCATTTACCATTTACTCATCCTTCCATCCACTCGTCACGTATTACGATTTACGGATCAGTATAAAAAATTGAGGTGTCGCTGGTTATTAACAAACATATTGTAAAATATCTATTTTAATGTTAGTTTTATTATATAATTACACGGGGGTAACTATGGCATTGAATCAATTTGTGATATTTACTCTTTTAAATGAAAAATTTGCTATAGATATTATGAAGATTGATGAGATTATAAGAATGATGGAGATAACTCCTATTCCTAAAGCTGATTATTTCATTGAAGGGATAATAAATCTACGTGGTAAAGTTATACCAGTGATAGATTTAAAAAAGAAATTGGGTTTAAGCGAAACAGAATATACAAAAACTACAAGGATTATTGTAGTAAATATAAGAAATAAGAAAATTGGAGTAATAGTTGATAGTGTTGATGAAGTGGTAAGAATTGATGATAATAAAATTGAAGCTGCACCAGCAGTTTCATCAGGAATTGATACCAACTTTGTCACTGGAGTTGCAAAAACAGATAAGGGATTGATTATAATTATAGATATTGAAAAGGTATTTTCTGAAGAAGAAACTGATAGTTTAAGCAAGTTTTAATGCTTGAAAACAAAAGTGATTTATTAAAAATATTAAATTTAATAAAGAAGGATATAAACAATTTTTATAAAAATCACAAAAATTATTTAAATAAAATACTAAAGTTAATTGGCAATAATAACTTAACTCTTAAATCGTTGATAAAAGATTTAATTGAAAGTGATAAATTACCTTCTTCTGAAGAATTAAATCATATAATATATCAGTTGACACTTTCTTTATATGATATCTCAAAATTTCAGCTCAATTCGCTGAAAATACCTGTGACTAACATCGAAGGTATCGGTGAAAAGATAGCTAAGACATTAAAAAAAATTAATATAGAAACTATAGAGGATATTTTTTATCACTTTCCTTACCGTTATGAATATTATAGCAACTATGGTAATAATTTTTTATTTTGTGGGAGATTGATAAATAAAGAAGTAATTTATACTAAATATCATAAAAGAATTTTTTGTGCCACCTTTGAAAATGAAAATAAAGAAATAACGTTAGGGATTTGGTTTAACTTCACAAAGGAGTATCCCTCAGCTGTTTTGCAATTAAATAAAAAATATAATATTTTTGGTAAAAAAACGGTTTTCAACGGTTTGAATGCGATTACTCATCCGATTTTTTTATCCGATTACGAAGTAAATAAGATATATCCTATATATTCACTACCAGCCAAATTTTCTAATAAAAAATTTATTAAATATGTAAGTAGTTGCTTTAAAAATTACTTTAATAATCTAGTTGAAACATTACCTGCATATATACTGCTAAAATATAACTATCCTGATATAAAAAGTGCTCTAAAATCAATACATTTTCCTCAAGACATTAAAGATGCCAGAAAAATTGAATTGAAAAGGCATCCTGCAATTGAAAGGTTTATATATGAAGAGCTTTTCTACTTACAGTTAGGATTATTGAATCATAAAAGCATACTAAAAAATATTGCAGGAATAAAATTCAATATTGATTTGAGTAAACTTGAAGAAATTAAGGAATACTTACCATTTAAGCTTACAAAAAGCCAAAAGAGAGTTTTGGCGGAAATATTTAATGATATGAGCAAAATTAATCAAATGAACAGACTTATACAAGGAGATGTGGGGAGTGGGAAAACAATAGTAGCTTTTATCTCAGGAATTGTGGCAGTCTATAACGGTTACCAGGTTGCAGTAATTGCACCCACTGAGGTATTGGCTGAACAGCATTTCGTAAATTTTGTAAAATTATTTGGTAGTAAATTTAGAGCAGTTTTAATAACCGGCTCCACTTCTAAAAGAGAAAAAGATTTTATAAAAGAATTGATTGTAAAAGGTGAAGTTGATTTTGTTTTTGGTACTCACGCGTTAATTCAAGATGGTGTAAAATTTCACAAACTGGGGCTTGCGATAATTGACGAACAGCATAGATTTGGAGTTATTCAGAGAAAATTATTGATTGAGAAAGGGTACAACCCAGACATTTTATTGATGAGTGCCACACCAATTCCTAGGACACTTGCTCTTACCTTTTATGGTGATCTAGATATTTCCGTGATTGATGAAATGCCTCCAGGTAGAAAACCTGTGGTAACAAAGGCGTATTCAGAGAGAGAAATGGATAAAGTGTTGCAGTTTGTGAAGGATGAGATTGATAAAGGGCACAGAGCTTACTTCATATATCCGTTAATTGATGAAAGTGATAAGGTTGAACTGAAGGCTGCAACGGTAAACTATGAAAGAATTAAGGCATTTTTTGGAGAAGACTTAGTAGGACTTTTACACGGTAAAATGAAAAATGATGAGAAAAAAGAGATTTTATCAAAGTTTAAAGATGGTAAAATATCAGTTTTGGTTTCCACAACAGTAATTGAAGTGGGGGTAGATATTCCTGATGCTACAGTAATGATTATTGAAAATGCTGAAAGATTTGGATTATCTCAACTTCATCAGCTTAGGGGTAGGGTGGGAAGAAGTGATTTGCAATCTTACTGTATTCTTGTTTACTCGAAAAATATTTCTGAGGAAGGGAAAAAGAGAATAAACGCAATGGTAAAATACAATAGTGGCTTTAAAATATCAGAAATAGACCTTCAAATCAGGGGACCTGGCGATTTTTTTGGCACAAAACAGTCAGGTTTGCCTGAGTTTAAGTTTTCAAATATTGTGAGAGATGTAAAAATACTTCAGCAAGCAAGAAATGACGCTGAAGAAATAATAAGATCAGATCCATTCTTAACTGATCCTAAACATAAAATAATTCGTGAGGTCTTACTGCAAAAATGGAAAGATGGCATAGACTTAATTAAAGTCGGTTAATTTAATATAAATAATAAAATCTCCCTTGAAGATGGAAATGATTTAAAATATACTAAAAATATAAAGTTGCACAAACAAATCTAAGGAGGCCTCCAATGAAGTTGTTAAAGTTAACTGAGGATCAGTTAAGAAATATTTGTACTCCAATTAATTTGCAAAGAGCAGAAAATTACGTAGGAAGGTTTTTTGATTGTAAAATTCAAAATAATATAATAGTTGGCAAAATAAAAGGTAATCATGGAATATATAATGTAACTTTAAAAATAGATTCAGATCCACTTGAATATAGTTGTGAGTGTAAGACTTCTAAAGAAATGTTTTGTAAACACGCCGCTGCTCTTGGCTTAACATATATTTATACCCCATGGGTTTTTGAATCTGATGAAAAGATTGAAAGAGGTAATATAAAAACTTTAGATGAGCTATCATTTTATTTAAAAACTACTAAATTAAAAACATTAATAGATGAACTTAGGAAAAAAGGGGTAGGAGTAGCAAAATTATCTGATTTAATTGGTGTTTCATTGCAGCAAATTGCAGCTATCCTTAAAGATGAAGAAAAAGATAAGTATCACGTCCTTACTGATCCAATAAAATTAGTCTGCCTCTATATTTTAGAAAAAGATTTTGAAGTGTAAAAAATAAATATGGAGGGGGCGAGTGATAACCCCCTCAAATTAAATTTCTTTTTTGGTTGAAAATTCCATTTAAAAAGATTATATATTGGCAATTTGTTCAAGGGAGGAAGTTGTGCCTAAACGAAATGATATTAAAACGATTTTAGTTATAGGTTCGGGACCGATTGTTATCGGTCAAGCCTGTGAATTTGATTATTCAGGAAGTCAGGCGGTAAAAGCTTTAAAAGAAGAGGGGTATAAGGTTGTATTAATAAACTCAAATCCTGCTACCATTATGACAGATCCAGAATTTGCTGATGCCACATATATTGAGCCTCTCACAGTGGAGGCTGCTGCGAAGATTATTGAAAAAGAAAGACCTGATGCATTACTTCCGACAGTAGGCGGTCAAACCGCTCTGAACCTTGCCATTAACTTGCACAATGAAGGAATTCTTGAAAAATATGGTGTAGAGCTTATTGGCGCAAAAATTGATGCCATTAAAAAAGCTGAAGATAGAGAGCTTTTTAAAAAAGCAATGGCAAAAATTGGCTTAGATATGCCAAAAAGTGCATATGTCAACACTTATGAAGCAGCTATGGAGGTTATAAAGGATATAGGATTTCCTGCAATCATAAGACCTTCCTTTACCCTTGGTGGAACAGGTGGGAATGTTGCTTACAATCTACAAGAGTACAAAGAATACGTTATATGGGGACTTGAAGCATCTCCTGTCAATGAAATCTTAGTAGAGGAATCTATTATAGGATGGAAAGAGATAGAACTTGAAGTAATGAGGGATTTGAAGGACAATGTGGTAATTATCTGTGGTATAGAAAATTTTGACCCGATGGGTGTTCATACAGGGGACAGTATAACAGTAGCACCCATTCAAACATTGACAGATAAAGAATATCAACAGCTTAGAGATTCTGCAATCAAGGTAATGCGTGAAATTGGTGTTGATACTGGCGGTTCAAATGTTCAGTTTGCTGTTGATCCAAAAACTGGTAGGCAAGTAATTATAGAAATGAACCCTAGGGTTTCAAGGAGTTCAGCCCTTGCATCTAAAGCAACAGGTTTTCCAATAGCAAAAATAGCTGCAAAACTTGCTGTTGGCTACACATTGGATGAAATTCCTAACGATATTACAAAGAAAACTCCAGCCTGTTTTGAGCCCACAATTGATTACTGTGTGGTAAAATATCCAAGATTCACTTTTGAAAAGTTTCCTGGAGCTGATGATACACTGACTACACAGATGAAATCTGTAGGCGAAGTGATGGCAATTGGTAGAACATTTAAAGAAGCTTTTCAAAAGGCAATAAATTCATTGGAAATAGGTAAAACTGGTTTTGATGAAATTTATAGTGAAGAAGAATTGAAAAATGAAAAGGTAAAAGAAGAGATTATTTCTTATCTAAAAAGACCAAATGATAAACGAGTGTGGTATATAGCCGAGGCATTTAGAGCTGGATTTAGTATCGATGAGATTTACAATTATACTAAAATTGATAAATGGTTTTTACACAATATCTCTGAAATTTTACAATTTGAGGACAAGTTAAAAAGCATTTCATTAACTGATTTAAACGAAAATATTCTTTTAAATGCTAAAAAATTAGGATTTTCTGATAAAAGGTTGGCAAAGTTATTAAAAACCACTGAAGATAATATAAAAGAAATTAGAGATTCATTTAAGATAAATGCTGTTTACAAAAGAGTGGATACATGTGCTGCAGAATTTGAATCTTTTACTCCATATATGTATTCTACTTATGAAGAAGAGTGTGAAGCTGATGTAACAGATAAAAAGAAAGTGCTTATCCTTGGTGGAGGACCAAATAGAATAGGGCAAGGGATAGAATTTGATTACTGCTGTGTTCATGCAGCATATGCTTTAAAGGAAGTTGGTTATGAAACAATTATGGTAAATTGCAACCCAGAAACGGTTAGTACGGATTATGATACTTCCGATAGACTTTATTTTGAACCTCTCACTTTTGAACATGTGATGAATATAATAGAAAAAGAAAAACCTTTTGGCGTTATTGTACAATTTGGCGGACAAACTCCTTTGAAGCTTGCTGTACCTCTAGAAAAAGCAGGTGTACCAATTCTTGGCACCTCTCCGGATAGTATTGATGCCGCTGAAGATAGAGAAAGGTTTAAAGAGTTACTCAATAAAATAGGACTCAAGCAGCCTCAAAACGGAATTGCCAAAAATATTGATGAAGCTTTATCCATTGCAGAAGAAATTGGCTATCCAGTTGTTGTTAGGCCATCCTATGTGCTGGGTGGTAGGGCTATGGAAATTGTATATGATGCGGATTCTCTAAAAAATTATATGGTTCATGCTGTGGAAGCAAGTGAGGAACATCCGGTATTGATTGATAAGTTCTTAGAAAACGCTATAGAAATCGATGTGGATGCTATCAGTGATGGGGAGCTGGTTGTTGTAGCAGGGATTATGCAGCATATTGAGGAAGCAGGAATACATTCTGGTGATTCTGCTTGTTCCATTCCTCCAAGATCCATTTCTGAATCTTTAAATAATGAAATTATTAGAGCTACAAAAGAATTAGCTAAAGAACTTAATGTAGTTGGTCTTATGAATGTTCAATATGCTATAAAAGACAATGAATTATTTGTACTTGAAGTTAATCCAAGGGCATCAAGAACTGTGCCTTATGTGAGTAAATCTATTGGTATTTCCCTTGCAAAATTAGCATCTAAAGTGATGGTTGGATACAAACTGAGAGATTTGGGATTTACTAAAGAACCAAAAGTACCGTATTTTACTGTTAAAGAAGCAGTATTTCCTTTCGCAAAATTTCCTGGGACTGACCCTATACTTGGACCTGAGATGAAATCTACAGGTGAAGTTATGGGGATTGATAGAACATTTGGTAGAGCTTATTACAAGGCTCAACTTGCAGCAGACAATTCATTACCTAAAAAGGGAACAGTTTTTATAAGTGTGAAAGACAGAGTTAAAAAAGATATTTTACCTGTAGCAAGAAAACTTGAAAAGCTAGGATTTAAAATAATTGCAACAACAGGCACTTATAAATTTCTTAAAGAGAACGGTATTAATGTGGAACATGTTTTAAAGGTTCAAGAAGGTAGACCAAATATTGTGGATTATATAAAAAGTGAAAAGATAGATTTTGTGATAAACGTTCCTGAGGGGAAAAAGTCAAGACTTGATTCGAACTCTATAAGAAGAGTTATTTTAAACTATAACGTCCCATATGTAACTACAGTGGAGGCTGCCATTGCCAGTGTAAACGGTGTGGAAGCTTATCTTAATGAAGGTTTGGATGTAAAATCTTTGCAAGAATACTACAAAGAACTTTCATAAGAGGGAATTATGGAGGGGAAAGTAGTTTTTAATAAAAGACTGAATGGCAAATATTATTATATGAAGGTTGAGAACAGAGATTTTGTCAGAAAATGTAAGCCTGGTCAGTTTTTTATGCTGAAGACTCAGGTATATGATTATGTGGTTGATCCGCTTCTTAGAAGACCTTTTGGTATATGTGATGTTGATGAAGATGGGTTTACTTTATTATACCTGCTTGTAGGTAAAGGTACATCTTTACTTGCAAACATTGAGGAAGGAACCCTTATAAAATTTTCCGAGCCCCTTGGTAATGGTTTTAAGCTTGTTGCAGACAGTAAAGTTGCTCTAGTTGGTGGTGGAGTAGGTATCGCACCACTACTATACCTTGCAAAAGAGTTAAAGAAAAAAAATAATGAAATAACACTTTTTTATGGTGGGAAAAGTAAAGATGATATACATCTTATAGATGAATTTAAAAAGTTTTGTGATGAAATAAAAATATCTACTGAAGACGGTACTCTTGGACAAAAAGGGCGTGTTACAGCACTTCTTGATAAAACAGCTAGTTTTGACAAGGTTTATTGTTGCGGTCCAAAACCTATGATGAAGGCTACCGTTGATTTTGCACTGGAAAATGAAATAGATATAGAAGTTTCCTTAGATGAGAAGATGGCGTGTGGAATAGGGGCATGCCTTGGATGTATTATTTATATTAAGGAAAAGAATGGTATTGTCCAGAAAAGATGCTGTGTGGAAGGGCCTGTATTTGATGGGACAAAAATTGCTTGGGAGCGATTGAATGGCTAATAAAAACCCATTGGAAATTGAGCTTTGTGGAATTAAGTTTAAAAATCCTATTATCACAGCAAGTGGGACTTTTGGATATGGAATAGAGTATAGTAGATTTATAGATATTTCAAAACTAGGTGGAATCAGTGTAAAGGGTTTGTCATTACATGAGGTGCCTGGCAATAAAATGCCAAGAATCATTGAAACACCAGCAGGGATGCTTAATGCTATTGGTCTTCAAAATATCGGAGTTGACAGGTTTATATCAGAAAAATTACCACAATTAAGAAAATATGATACAAGAATTATAGTAAATTTCTGGGGTAAAACGGTAGATGAATATGTGGAAGTAGCTAAAAAATTAGATGTTATTACAGATATTGATATGCTAGAAATGAATATTTCATGTCCAAATATAAAAGAAGGGGGGATAGCATTTGGAACAGACCCAAAAATGACTGAAAAAGTGGTTTCAGCAGTAAAAAAGAATATTAGAAATAAACCTTTAATTGTTAAATTGTCACCAAATGTTACTGATATAAAGCTTTTTGCTAAAATATGTGAAGATTCCGGTGCAGATGCTATAAGCGCCATAAATACGCTCCTTGGGATGTCTATAGATATTGATACACGAAAACCTCATATTTCGAATATCACAGGAGGACTTAGTGGTCCTGCAATAAAACCTGTGGCAGTAAGGATGGTATATGAGGTATTTAAAACAGTGAAAGTTCCAGTTATTGGTATTGGTGGTATAATGAATTATAAAGATGTTGTTGAATTTTTTCTTGCTGGTGCGTCTGCAGTGCAGGTTGGAACAGCAAATTTTGTGGATCCAGAAATCCCATTAAAAATAGTAGATGATTTATCCAAATATATAAACAAAAATAAAATTAATAATATCTCAGAATTAACAGGCAGTTTCGATATTTAATTTTGGATTTTAAATATGAAATGTTGAATTAGTTTCAACTTAACGTTATAACGTTCGCTCGTTTGTACGTTCTAACGTTTCTTCTTCGTTTTAACAAACCATCATTTATAAGCTGAGCCTCAACCTGAACCTCAACTTAAATTTTATAACGTCCGATAAGATATATTATGTTAACATAGGATATTTCCTACTAAAATAAAAATTGTTGATTTTTTACCTTTGTTATTTTAAAAGGAAATCGTTGGATTTTATTAAAGGTTAGTTTATGACGAAAACATATAAAAGTTTTTATTTAATTGACAAAATAATTAAATCCATTAAATCTCAGTTTCCAAAAAAGTGTAGTTGTGGGAAGGTGTTTCACAATTTTAAAGATTTTATCGAAAATACATCACTTCCTGCACCTCAAAGTTTGCAGATATTTGATTGTTATGATATTCACGAAATATTGAGTTTAAGAAACTGTAAAAATTGTCATTCAACAATAGCTATAAGATGTATGTTGGATG
This sequence comes from Deferribacter autotrophicus, assembly GCF_008362905.1. Classification (NCBI taxonomy): domain Bacteria; kingdom Pseudomonadati; phylum Deferribacterota; class Deferribacteres; order Deferribacterales; family Deferribacteraceae; genus Deferribacter; species Deferribacter autotrophicus. The sequence goes on along the minus strand of NZ_VFJB01000008.1, from coordinate 157,897 downwards.
ATATTGATAAAAAAGTATTATTAGATCTTATTAAAAAAGATATTAAAATGAATAACTTAGAAGAAGACGAATTTTTACAGCTATTTAGAAATGAAGTAATAAAATGTGCTACAAGAAAAAATAATTATGAGAAATAAAGTTATCATTTTTGATTTAGACGGAACTCTAATTGATACTTTAAGAGATATTCATTCATCTTTAATGATTACTTTAGAAGAATTTGGATTTCCAAAATTTGACATAAATGTTACAAAATCATATGTGGGTGATGGTATAAAAAAATTAGTAGAAAGAGCTGTTGGTGAAAAAAACTATAATAAAGAGATAGAAAAATACTTCAGAGAAATATATAATAAAAAAATTATTGAAACATCAACAAAATATGAACAAATAGATTATGTCTTATCAAATTTAAAGAAAATTACTCCATATCTATTCATTATTTCAAATAAGTCTTTCAAGTTTACAGATATCATTGTAAAGCATTTTAATCTTGATATATATTTTAAAGAATGGTTTGGTGGAGATAGTTTTGAGGAGAAAAAGCCCTCCCCTATTCCTGTTTTAAAAATATTTAAAAAGTATAATATAAGTCCTGATAAAAATTCATTTATGATAGGAGATAATTATACAGATATAGAGTCAGGTTTTTATGCTGGTGTATCTACAATTTATTGTTCATACGGTTATGGAAAATTAGGTAACATTACTCCCGATTATATTGTTGACTCACCAGTAGAAATACTTAAGATAGTACAAGGGGGATGAAATGAGCAAAACTGCAATTTATGCAAAATACATTTATTACGATGGCAAAATCGTTGAAGATTCTTATTTATTGATTAATGATGAAAAAGTTGAAAAAGTTGTAAAAGAAATACCTGAGAATCAAAAATATGATTATAAAATAATTGAGAGAAGCAATTCTGCTATATTCCCTGGTTTTATTAATACTCATACACACTTACCGATGGTTTATTTTAGAGGTCTGGCTGATGACTTGCCTTTGATGGAATGGCTTCAAAAATATATCTGGCCTGCTGAAAACAGATGGCTTAGCGACGAATTTGTTTATGACGCAACCCTCCTTGCTGCCTGCGAGCTTATTAAAAGTGGAACTATTTGTGCAAATGATATGTATTTTTATTCGGATTCAATTGCTCAGGCCTTGATTAACGCTGGAGTCAAAGGTGTTTTAGGTGCTGGAGTACTAGATTTTCCTACAAAATTTGCTAAAAATCCAGATGAATACCTTGATAAAGCTAAGTTACTTATTGAAAAATATAGAGACAATGACTTGATAAATATTGCAATTTGCCCTCATGCACCCTATACTGTCTCACCTGAAAACTATAAAAAATGTATAGCTTTTGCTGAAAGGTATGGTTTGGTTATTCACACTCATCTTGCAGAAACAGAATGGGAAGTTAATGAAATATACAATAAATATGGAAAAACCCCTCTAAAACTTATGGATGAAGTGGGAATGCTTGATACCAAATCCATTTTTGCTCATATGGTTCACTTGACTGATGAAGAAATTGAAGTTGCAGGGAAAAAGAAGGTAAATATCTCACACTGCTTGGAGAGTAATTTTAAGCTTGCAAGCGGCTTTGCAAGAGTAAAGGAATTACTTGATAAAGGCGCAAACGTATCTATCGGGACAGATGGTGCAGCAAGCAATAATGACCTTGATATCCTTGTAGAAGCTTCGGTGGTAACAAAGTTTCACAAGGCTTATAGTGGTGATGCTACTGCCCTTGATGCAAAAACTGCCCTTGATATGCTGACAATAAATGCGGCAAAGGGGTTGTATCTCGAAAATACTGGGCAAATAAAAGAAGGAAATTTTGCTGATTTTATAATTGTGAATTTAGACAAAGTTCACCTTCAACCTCTTTACAATCCTGTATCTCAACTAATATATGCTGCAAAATCATCTGATATTACAGATGTTTTTATAAATGGAAAGCATATAATGGAAAATAGAAAAATTTTGACAATTGATGAAGAAGAAGTATTAGATAAAGCAAAATATTGGGGAAAGAAAATTAGTGGGGTGAAATAAATGAATAAATATGATACTTTCGTAAATCCATTAACTGAGAGATATGCTTGTGAAGAAATTCAACACATCTTTTCTCCGCAAAAAAAGTTTAGCACATGGAGAAAGCTATGGGTGGCTCTTGCTGAGGCTGAAAAGGAATTGGGGCTTCCTATTACAGACGAACAAATTGATGAAATGAAGTCTAATATCAATAATATTGATTTTGAGTATGCCAAGGAAATGGAAAAAAAATTTAGACATGATGTTATGGCTCATGTTCTTACCTTTGGCAAAGTTGCTCCCAAGGCAATGCCTATTATACATCTTGGTGCTACATCAGCTTATGTGGGGGATAATAGTGATTTAATTATTATGAAAGAGGCATTGCTTCATATTAGGAAAAAAATGATAAATCTAATTTATAATTTAAGGAATTTTGCTCTGAAATATAAAGATCTCCCTACCCTAGGTTTCACCCATTATCAGCCTGCTCAACTTACCACAGTGGGAAAAAGAGCATCTTTATGGCTGCAGGATTTTATGCTTGATTTTGATGAGCTTGAGTACGTTATAGAAAATTTAAGATTTAGAGGTGTTAAAGGAACAACCGGAACTCAGGCTTCTTTTATGAAACTTTTTGAAAACAATAGTGAAAAAGTAAAAAAATTAGATGAAATTGTTAGTAAAAAGATGGGGTTTGATAAAGTCCTAAAAATTACAGGTCAAACTTATACTCGTAAACAGGACACAAAAGTGTTGAGTCTTCTTGCAAAAATAGCAGAATCAGCTCATAAAATGGCCACTGATGTAAGATTACTTCAAAATTTAAAAGAAATTGAAGAACCATTCGAAAAAACTCAGATTGGCTCAAGTGCTATGGCTTACAAAAGAAATCCTATGAGAAGTGAAAGGGTATGCGCTCTAGCAAGACATGTCATCACTCTTTCATTAAACCCTTATATGACACATGCTACTCAGTGGTTTGAACGTACTCTTGATGACTCTGCAAATAGAAGAATTACTATCCCAGAATCGTTTATGGGAGTGGATGCAATACTTAACTTGCTGATAAATATAACAGATGGGATGGTAGTTTATGAAAAAATGATTGAAAGGCATATTAAGCAAGAATTACCTTTTATGGCTACAGAAAATATTATAATGGAAGCTGTGAAAAAAGGTGCTGACAGACAAGAGATGCATGAAATAATCAGAGTTCATTCCATGGAAGCTGGTAAAAAAGTAAAACTTGATGGTATGGAAAATGATCTACTTGAAAGATTGATAAACGATAAGCGTATCCCACTTGATGAAAACGAAATTAAATCACTTTTGAATCCTAAAGATTTTATAGGTAGAGCCCCAGAACAAGTGGTAGAGTTTATAAATGAAGAGGTTGACCCTGTTATTGAAAAATACAGAAATGAACTTGGTGTAAGTGTGGAAATAAAAGTTTAATCTTTAAATTAAATTCAAAAATAGAGGGATTTTTTAAATCCCTCTTATTTATTTTTTACTAATTCTATTATCAGATCACGTAGTTTATCGAGAGCAAAAGGTTTCTTCAAAAAAGGTAAATCCATATTTTTTACAGGATAGCCTGATATTACTATAATATTTTTACAAACATTTTTAAATTTTGCTAAAAGCTCTAAACTATCAACATCAGGTAAGTAATAATCAGTAATTATTACGTCATAAGTATTTTTTTCTGCCAAATTTATTCCTTCTGTCCCTGAGGTGGCATAATCAATCTTTGCTCCATAATTCTCCAAATACATTATCAAAGGCTCTATTATATATTTTTCATCATCAATAATCAGTATCTTTCTGTCTTTCAATAAATTTTCAATTTTTTCAGATTTTTTAATCTCTTCTTTATGTTCATCTTTTGAATTTACTTCGGGTAATAGAATATAAAATGTTGTCCCCTTCCCCAATTCTGATTCAAAAGTGATATATCCATTATTATTCTTCACAAGACCATATACCTGGGCAAGCCCCAAGCCATTACCATACACCTTAGTGGTAAAATATGGATCAAAAATCTTTTTTCTTATATTTTTAGGGATACCTTCTCCTGAATCAGATATACTTATGCAAATATATTTACCATTTATCACTAAATTGATTAAATCTTTAAAATTTCTATCCTTAATTTCTATTTTTTCTAACGCAATGTTTATTTCTCCCTGATTATCCCCTATGGCATCCTTTGCATTTACACAAATATTCATTAATATCCTATCAAGCTGAACTGGATCTACAAATACAACGTATTTTTCATCTTTGTTATATTTGAAATTTATCTTTATTTTCTTTGGAAAAGTGTTGCTTAGTATTTTCGTAAATTCTTTAATAAATGGTACCAAATCAAGAAATTGCCCCGTTCCTTCAGATTGCCTTGCAAAATCAAGAAGTTGCCTGATTACTCCTGCTGCTTTGTCTACAAGTTTTTCTATATTTTCTAGAAAATTCAATTTTTTACTGTCTTTCTCAAGCATTTTTAGGGCATTACTCATCCCCATTATGCCTGTTAACACATTATTAAAATCATGAGCTATTCCAGCTGTGAGCTGTCCTATTGCTGCAAGTCTATCAAGCCTTGATATTTCCTGCTCATACTTAACAATATCTGTAACATTCACTGCAAGTATCATTTTGTAAGTCTCATTTTCAATGTTTAAGTCTTTTATATATATTTTGAAGTAGTTATCATCTCTAGATAAAATAGAATTATTATTACCTAATAAATCATAAATATCGTCCTCTTTGAAGAATTTATTGAATACATAATTGCTTAAAACAACGTTTTTTAACTCATCGACTACACATACTCCTGATTGCAAATTGTTTAAAATATGCTCCAAAAAAGCGTAGTTTATTTTTAATTGATCAATAAGTTTTAAATTGTTGTTTATTGATTTCTTCAGACGTTTTCTCTTATTTGAATAGTCGACTACTAGATTTAATATTTTTAAAACTGTCTTGAAACGCTCCTCTACGATTTTTTTACATTCATTATTTGGTAATGCAATTATATAATTGTCAGATAAGTTAAATAGCTTATAATTTTCGTTTTTAACTTTTTTAGAATCTAATAATTTTATAATTTCTTTAGCATCATGTTCATAAAGATTGTGCAGGCATAATTTAGGGTTATTGTCTTCAAATTTTATAATTGCTAATTTTTCGAATTTAAAGATTTCAATAAGATTTTCAATGATATCTAATTCATTAACTTCATCTTTTTCCAATAATTTTGTAATAAAAGAATAAATATTACTAGCATATTCAGAAATTTCCTTTTTCTCAATAAAATTATCAAAAAGGCGTGTAATACCTTTAAAATAACCATAAAATAATATTTTATCATCTTTATGCTCAAAAAAAGTAAAATCTATAACCCAATATTTTTGGTTATTTATTTCAATTTGATATAATAGCTCAAGGTATTTTTCTTTTTTTGCTTTCTCTGTGAAATAATCAAAAGCATCCTTATGATTGGCAGTTAATATTTCTTTAAAGAAATTTTTACTATAAGCAAGAGATTTGTCAGAAATGTAATTTAGGACTTCATCCGAAACGTATGTTATGCAAACGGCATCATTTTCTATAAATCCTTCATAATAAATAAATCCGAGTTTTGATAAAATATCTCTTGTTTCTTTATTATTCAATTTAACCTCCCAAAAATAATAACTACCTTAATAAAGATATTTTTTTTCACTATATGTTCAAGTGTTTTATAACGACTTTATCAAGTAGAATGAAGACTTTTTTAATCTTACAAAATTGTTTTTACTGTTCAGCTTAAAAAAATCACCATCAAGCTGGCATTCATCTATATCAGATACTTTTAAAATATCGCAAGTAGTTTTTTTACCTTTAAATCCTCTAAAAAGTGATACAGATGTAATATTATTTAAAAGTTTTAATTTAGATTCACTGTCTAAGTAGAAGATGTTAAGACGATTTTTCTTGAAAGCTTTTGATAAAATAAAATTTCCTGCATATCTATTGCTAACAGCTACAATCATATGATACGTATTAATTTTTTTGCCTTTAACATATACATTAAAAGGAGTAAATTTTGTAAATAAAAAAGAATGAAGACCTGACTTGATGTATGCCAATTTACCGTATTTCTTTTTAAAATCTAAATCTACCAATTTTACTGCTGTTGCGTCAAAGCCTAATCCTAACATAAGCGCAAAATACCTTCCACCAATAAATCCCAATGGTATTGAATCAAATTCAGTAATTCTCATTCTTTCTGCAGCAAACTCAGGTTTTACAGGTATATTATATTCTCTACAGAACACGTTGCTTGTGCCAAATGGTAAATTGTAGAAAAGTATAGGTTTATTCTTATCTACTCTTGATTCTATTCCATTTATTACCTCATTTATCAAACCGTCTCCACCAGCAGTGATTATCAAATCATAATCTTCTTCATTAGATATTTTTTCTGCATGACTTGCATATTCAGTGAAAATTACATTTATATTGGTAAGCTTTTTATTAAGTATCTTTAAGCATTTTTCAAATTTTTCTTTATTGAATGAACCACTTACAGGGTTTGCAATGACAATCGTTTTCATTCTCTAAACCTAAAAAATCTTGGGATTAACATAGGAACCTCTTTTTTATAATTAATATATTCTTCTCCATAATATTTTATCAGTTTTCTTTCTTCATTTATTGCACCTAATATTAAATATAAGGTAAAAATAATATTAACCAATAAGTCTTTAACTTTTAATGGTCTTGACCATAGTAATACAATTCCTGCAAAATAGTATGGATGTCTTACATACTTTAATGCACCTTTTACTATCAGCTTCTTATGATGATTTACCTCTGTTACACCTTTTTTAAAATACTCTCTAATCTGTTTTATACCTAAAAATTCATCATTATCATAACATTTAGACGCATAATAACCAAATAATAAAGCTGCAATATTAATTAAATAAAGTATTATTTTTATAGCTAAAGGGGGATTAAAGAAATATTCACTTTTTATTTTACTGTAAATGATTACTGCAGGGACTAATAAAACAGTAGATATAATTACAAAGAAACCTCTATACCACCATTTATAATAAATTTTATTCATAATAACATCATCTGCCATTATAGAGTGCAATATACAGTAAAAAATGAGATATGTTGCAAGAATATAATAATATGTCATGGTTTAATAATATAAAAAATTTATTTAAAATAAAAGAGTTTTGTCATTAGAAAATGATTAAAAATATTTTTATTATTTAAATGTTAAACTGTTTTTTGAGTTCCTGATACCTTGTAGCAAATCCATATTTTTTTAGCAAGGAGAGATAGACAATATTTGCAAAAAGATATCCACCATTCATAACCAGAGAAAGAAAGAAATCATTAATTTTCCCTTTTTCAAAAAACTCAAACAAATCATACATGGAAAAATTTTTCCCACTTCTGTTCGATACTAAGTCAACTATTAGTTTCTTATAGTAGTGATTTTCTCTAATATGATTGTTGTATGCTTTTATCAGTTGATTTATATTATTTACAATTTTATCATCACAATCATTTAAAAAGTTACAGTCCAACTCATTTTTAAGTATTCTTTTTTTCAAAAAAAGCATAATCTCCTGTAATTGTGAGCAATATTTATTTATTTTTTGAGCTTCTAAATTGGCTTTTATAATTTGTATGACTACAAATATTCCTGTGGCAGTAACTAATGCAAGAATGGTATTTAAGGTCTTAATCTCTATCATATAATTATTACTCCATGCATAAGTTTGGATTTAAAATAACAAGAAGTTATATTATTTCAACAGATAGTTTATTGTATGTTAAAATACAACGATGTTATTAGACAAAAGAGGATTTATCGATATTTAAAAATATTGATAACTGATTTATATATTTTGATAAATCATAAGAATTTTCATTAACAAATGCTTCAATATGTTTTTTAACTATCTTATCGTTTAACTCTTGAGCGTATTTTTCAATAAATGGTTTTATTTTATTAAAATGGTTTTTTGCATAATCAATTGATTTTCTAATAAGATTATTTATTTCAGGAGCAAGTTCACGAATCTCTCTTTTTAAAAGAATTGCACCAAGTGGGATGGGTGCGTCAAACTTTTCATCCCATAAAACACCTAAGTCACATATAAGATTTAATCCATAAATTTTATAAACAAAACGCCCTTCATGAATCAAGAGACCTGCATCTGCTTCCCCATTTATTACTGCAGGAATAATTTTATCAAATCTTAAATGGAAAAAATTAAAATCATTGCCATAAAAATATTTGAATAAATTGTAGGCAGTGGTGTTAAAGCCTGGTATTGCTATTTTTTTCCCTTTTAATTCTTCAATTTTATGATATTTTTTTGAAACTAAAATGGGGCCATGACCATAACTCAGCGCACCACCACTTTTTAGTATTACATATTTATCAATAAGTTTTGGTATAACTCCATAGGATACTTTTATTACATCAAGATAATTATTAAGAGCAAAATTATTTAAAACTTCCACATCATCAAGAAGAACTTTAAATTTGTAAGGTGCATCTATAAATCCATTTATTAATGCACCAAAAATATAAGTATCATTGGGACATGTGGAAATACCAAGTGTGAGTTTTCTCATCCGCCCCCCACAGGTGAAAAGAAAACTACAGTATCACCATCCTTCACTACTGTTTTTACATCAGAATGAAGCCCATTAACCAGAATAATCTGTATCTTTTCCCTTGGGATACCGTAATAATTAATTATCTCTTCCACAGTAAATTCCTTACCTTTGTTATTAAAATTTGTCTCAAATTTACCCTGTTCCTTTGTAATATACTTTGTTAAGTCTGCATAAGCTTTAACCTTTATCATATTAAATCCTTATTTTGTAGGTATTGGCACTTTGCTGCCGAAAAGATATTTTAAATCTTCATCAAGGAATATGATTCCGCCACCAACGAAAGCACTTCTCGATTCATCATTTAGAAAGTCATCATAACCAACATTTAAAAATAGATTCTTAGTAAAATTATACTGTAATTTTGCCTTTAAATGAGGTTTTCTATCTACAGAACTATCAGAGAAATCATAAGCATCAAAACTGAGCTGTAACTTATTATTTTTTAATGGAAAATAATCGGCACCTACGCCAAATTCCGACTCCATAAGACCTATTCTTAAATCGAGCTGATCATAAAACCTTTGTACGTACTGAGCTATGAAAGTAAGTGAATCCTTTTCTTTCTTTGTCTCTGTTACTGAGTAACTACTGCTAGTAGCACCTGTATTGCCATCCACATAATAAGGCACATCACCAGAAAATGTATAATCAGTTTCCGTGGTAAATGCCCTACCCCCTGTGCTTGTGGCAATACCCAAAAGATAGTATTTGTTTTTACGTGGCTGAATTCTTAAATGGAAATAACCCTTAGTTTCTCCCGTATCCCACATTCTTTCACCACTAAAAGATAAGTAAAATTTAAATCTATCATAAGCATTAACAAGTTTTCTCAACCCTTTTAATGCCTCTTTGACATCTTGAGCTGTTTCATTATCATTTATAAGTGTTCCAATAGTTCCTTTTCCTTTATTTATTTTATCGGTAATTTCATTTAGGTTATCAACCGTTTTTTCCAGTTTTGTAGTAACAACCTTTATATTAGAAATTGTTTCGCGCAAATCTCCTTTTGAATCTCCCACAAGGTCATCTATATTGGTAGTTATATTGTTAAGTTTTGTAGCAATTTGAGGAGTTTGTACCCTCAATGTTTCAGATACTTCCTTTAAATTGGCAATCAAATCATTCACATTTTGTTGATTGCTTAAAGTTATTTCTTTTAATGATGTAGTGATGGTCTCAACATTTTTGACAATCTGATTGATACGTTTTTGGTTTTCTTCAAGCATTTCTCTGATATACTCAGTAGAATAACGTATATTTTGCAGGGTCAGTTTCATATCAGTTTTTCCGCTATCAGAAGCCAACACCTCTCTCAGAGATTCAGTAATAGCTTTTATATCATCAGCAATATCTGCAAGTTTATTTTGAAGCTGGTCAAGATCAACAGTGGTTTTGTATTTATCAATCTGACTGCCAGCAACAAGAAAACCTGTATCTTTTTCCTTTGTGACGCTAAGTTCAAGATATTTTTCACCTAGGAATCCGGTTGATCTTATAATTGCTACTACATTATTTGGGATTTGATATTTATTATCTATCAACACTTTTACTTCTACCCTGTCTCCCACAAGTTCAATACTTTCCACTTTCCCTACTTCCACACCACGATATTTTACAATTGCATCTTTTACAAGTCCACTTGCATCATTTATGTATACAGTCACTTCATACCCCTGTTTTTTACCCCATCTTATATCACCCACTTTTGTGGTCATATAACCAAGCAGTAAAAGTCCTATTACCACAAAAACACCAACTTTTGCTTCTAATGAAAAGCGCATTTAATCCCCCATCTATCCAATTTTTATAGGTCCATCTTTAGAGCCACTCAAGAATTGCACCACATAAGGGTTATCAGTTGTCTTAAAGTCCTCTGGTGTCCCATACATCACTATTCTTCCATCATAAATCATAGCAATATAATCAGCAATTTTAAAAGTGGAATCAATATCATGAGAAATTACCACCGATGTAACATTTAGCTTTTTCTGCGTTTCATATACCAGAGTATCCACTATATCTGTCATTATAGGGTCAAGTCCCGTGGTAGGTTCATCATAGAGGATTATTTCAGGCTCAAGAGCAATTGCTCTTGCTAATCCTACCCTTTTTCTCATACCACCTGATAATTCAGAAGGCATTTTATATTCTACATCTTTCAATCCCACAAGAGCCAACTTTTCCAAAACAATCTTCCTTATTTCTTTTTCTTTAAGCTTGGTATGTTCTCTCAAGGGGAATGCCACATTTTCATATACATTCATAGAATCAAATAAAGCAGAATTTTGGAAAAGCATTCCAAATTTTTTTCTAATTTCTAATAATTCTTTTTTACTAAGCGTAGATAAATCCTTACCGCAAACTATTACTTTTCCACTATCTGGCTTAATAAGCCCCATCATCTGCTTCAGCAAAACACTTTTGCCGGTACCAGAAGGCCCGATTATACATGTAATAGTATTTTTTATAATTTTTAGGTTTATACCTTTATGTACCTTATGTTTTCCAAAACTTTTATGTAGGTCAATTATCTCAATAGCAGCTTCCATACATTCCTCTAAAACATAAATGCCGTTAAGATATAATCAAATACTAATATCAAAACGCAGGACATTACAACCGATTCTGTTGTTGACTTTCCTACTCCTTCTGCCCCACCTGTGGTATAAAAACCTTTATAACATCCTACGAGTGTCAAAACTAATCCAAAAACAGTAGCTTTTATAATACCATTGTATAAATCTTCAAATTCGACATATTTGTACATAGTTTCTAAAAATAGAGTTTTGTTTATTCCAAGTACCTCTACACCAACAAAATAGCCGCCCACTATACCACAAAATACAGCTATTACATTCAAAATAGGCATTACAATTACTCCAGCTAAAACCCTTGGAACGATAAGATATTGAACCGGTTCTATAGCTAATGCGTATAAGGCATCAATCTGTTCTGTAACTCTCATTGTCCCAATTTCAGCAGCAATGGCAGAACCAGCTCTTGCTGCCACCATAATTGAGCTCAAAACGGGCCCCAATTCCCTAGCCATTCCTAATCCGACTACAGTTCCTACCATATATTCTGCACCAAATTTATGAAACCCAATGTAACTTTGAAAAGAAAAGACCATACCAGTAAAAGTTCCTGTAAGTATAATGACGGATAGTGAATTTACACCAATAAATTCCATCTGTTTTAAAAGCAGCTTAATTCTGTAAGGTGGAACAAACATCCATCTAATTGTATCTATTAATATTAAAAATAATCTACCTGAACCTACTATAAATTTTAAAATTGGTGAGCCTACGATTTCGAAAAAATTAGTAATCATTACTATAAACCCTTGGTATTCTATCGGATATAGCACATAATATTTCGTAACTTATTGTATCACAAAGCTCTGCTAACATATCAGCCCTAACATTTTCACCTAATATTTCCACTTCTTCAGTTATTTCATTTTCAGTAAGATGGGAGATATCTATCATTGTCATATCCATGCAAACACTTCCTACAACATTACACCGTTTTCCATTTATATACATAAACCCTCTGTTGCTCAGGTTTCTGAAATAACCATCGGCATAACCTATTGGGACAACACCTATTTTCATCTTTTTATCTGCTGTAAACTTTTGATTATAACTAACTTTATCCCCTCGTTTTAATTCTTTTACATGAACAATCTTTGAAAATATTTTCATCACAGGTTTCAACCCAAAACTGTTTTCAGGATACACGTAACCGTAAGTCATTATGCCTGGTCTTGTGTAATCAAAGTCATTTTTGTAAAGGCAGATTGCTGAAGAGTTAAGTACCGAAGTGGGGATATTTATTTTTTCTCTTTTTAAAAAGTCCTTAAACATGTTAATTTGAAACTCTGTATATTCTCTGTCTGTATCTGAAGAAGATAGATGAGTCATACACAAAACAAATTTGATATTTGAAAAAGTGCTTGATAATTCAAAATAATTTAGATCGGTATTAAACCCAAGCCTGTTCATCCCTGTGTCGATTTTCAAAGCAGCAGGATGAACTCGGTTTTTTGAAATGAGATAATTGTTAAAACTTGATGCAAAATTATAGTCATAGATTGTAAGAATAAGGTTGTTAGCAAGTATTTCGTCATAATATTTTTCATCAACATAACCTAAAATAATGATATGAGCATCATTTAACTTTTTTCTTAAATTTATTCCCTCTTCTATAGTAGCTACACCAAAGTGTGTAACACCACACTGCTTGTATGCAAACTCTGCAATCTTGATTGCACCATGACCGTAGGCATCGGCTTTTACAATTGCTATAATTTTTGAATTGGATAATTTTTTAGCTATTTCAATATTATGTTTATAATTTTCAAGGTCAATATAAGCATAAGTGGGTCTTAGAGTTTTAATCTTTGTCAACATCTTTTGTTATGCCCGCCTCCGTAAGAAGATATTCCCTGATAAAATCATCTATATCTCCATCCATTACTGCATCCACATTACCAGTTTCGTATCTTGTTCTTAAGTCTTTGACCATTTTATATGGGTGCATTACATAAGACCTTATCTGGTTACCCCACCCTATTTCTGTTTTGCTACTTTCAAGCTTTTCTTTCTCTTTATTTCTCTTCTCCATTTCGTATTCATAAAGCTTTGCCTTTAGAATCTTCATTGCATGGGCTTTATTTTTATGCTGACTTCTTTCATTCTGACAGGTAACTACAATACCAGTTGGCAAGTGAGTAATTCTTACAGCAGAATCTGTAGTGTTTACATGCTGCCCACCTGCACCACTAGCCCTAAAAGTTTCAATTTTTAAATCTGATTCATTGATTTCAATTTCTATATCTTCTTCAATTTCTGGTAAAACAAACACTGAGGCAAAAGATGTATGCCTTCTATTGTTTGAATCAAAAGGGGATATTCTAACAAGTCTGTGAACTCCGGACTCACCTTTAAGATACCCGTAACTGTATTCTCCTATTACGTTGAATGTGATAGATTTAATTCCTGCTTCATCACCAGGTAGCATGTCAAGTATTTCGTATTTATATTTTTTTCTTTCAACCCAACGGGTGTACATCCTAAATAGCATTGATACCCAATCACAGGCTTCTGTACCACCAGCACCTGCATGAATTGTCACAATAGCATTATTTATATCATGCTCACCACTTAATATTAATTTGAGTTCGAAATCAGTTACTTTTTTCTTAAGATTTTCTATTCCTTCTATAAGATCTGGCTCAACCTCTTCAGAGCCTTCCTTATAAAGCTCAATCAATACATCAATATCATCTCTGAGTGTAATTAATTCTTCCCATTCGGCTAAAAATTTCTTCAATGCTGACTGTTCCTTAAGAAGCTGCTTGGATTCTTTTTTACTCCAAAAATCAGGATCTTCCATCGATTTTTTATCAATTTCAGCAATTTTCCCTTCTATTTCCTCTTTGTTTACGACTTTTTTAAAAGAATTAATATTTTCATCTATCTTTTCTAACGTTTCCATCAACTCTTCTATAATCATATCCACCTCATCATTGCATAATTGCTTAACAATTTTAGCTACCGCTCACAGGGAATTTATCAAACATTACAGAAGGAGTAATAATTCCACCAAAATCCCTTATATCATTAAAGATTACAGCACAATTTTCAAGTAATTCTTTAAGGTTAGCTGTTAACACCATCTCTTTAAAGGGGGTTACAGCTTCACCATTTTTATAATAAATACCGTTTATTCCCACAGAAAATTCCCCACTTATGGGGTCTGCCATGTGCATACCCATCACATCGGTTATTAAAAGCACATCATTATATTTTGTGATTTCTGATTGCAACTCTTTTTCACCTTCTTTTACGATGAAATTTGAAGAGGAAATTTCTATTTTTCCACTACTGCTCAATGATGCGTTACCAGTATTTTTAGTGTTCAATTTTTTAGATGTATAACTATTATGTAAATAGCTTTTCAATTCACCTTCTGAGATTATATCAGTTTTACCACCAACAACCCCTTCATCATCAAAATAATAGCTTCCTACACCTCTTTCTAACTTTGTATCATCATAAATTGTAAGAACACTACTTGCTATTTTTTTTCCAAGTTTTTCTTTTAAAAAGCTTTTGTTTTTGATTATATTTTCAGCATTTACTAAGTCTGCTATTAAATCAAGGAATTCTGCCATAACAGTGTTTTCAAACACAAGATAATATTTACCGCTATTTAGTTTCTTAGCATTGAGAAGCCTTACAGCTGACTCTGCAGCTCTAACACCTACAAGATTATAATCAAAATCATCATAAAATCTTGTAACAGAAAAATCATAGCCACTTTGAGAATCTTTTCCGTTATCAGCTACCACATATGTAGAGCCAGAAAAATATGTGGATTCTTGAGAAACAACATCCCCATCAGAATTTATTATATATATTTTTTCCAATGTAGAAGAAAAAGTAGTATGCCTTACATTCTTTATATAATTGCTATAATTTAAAGCGTTTGCTTCAATTTCTAATGCTGTTGTCAAATGTTTATTATGATCTAATTTTTCAAAGATCTCATCTCTAATAAATAAATTTTCATTAAATTTATTCATTTTTGGAAAATCAATGTTTTTATCAGGTTTTAAATAATCAAATAGACCTTTTATTTTACCAAAGCTTTCTTTAATAACTTCTAGGTTTGATCCGGAGACTCTATATGTACAAAGTTTACCATCATGCAAAACTCTAATATAATGTTCTCGACTTTTATATGTTTTTAAATCTTCAATTTCCCCCATTTTTACAGTTATCTTAAAGCTTTCTGCGTCTTCAACATATATGTTAATTTTATCATAACCATGCTTTACTATTTCAATTAATTCGAGATAATTCATTTAAATCTCCTTAATTACAGCAATCTCATCACAGTCAGGAAATTTTGAACATTTTAAACAATCAGACCAAATCTTTTTTGGTAATTTCTCTTTATCTATAATCTTAAATCCTAATTTTTCAAAGAATTCAACCTTATAAGTAAGAGCAAATACCTTAGTGATACCTAGCTCTTTAGCTTTTTTTATACAGTGTTCAACTAGAATCCTACCAATCCCTCTTTTATGCTCATTTTGAAATACTGCTAAAGATCTAATTTCTGCCAAATCTTCCCATGATGGGAAAAGCGCACAACAACCGTAAATTTTATCATCTTCTTCATATACAAAATATTTTAAGATATTTTCATATACCTCATTTATGCTAAGAGGAAGCATTTCTCCATTTTTTGCGTAACTATTAACTAACTGCTGTATTATTTTTGCATCCTTCATTATAGCGTTTCTAACCATTTACAACCTTAACAAACTTTTTAAAGAGCTCTACTGCAGTTTCTTTGTCTGGCAGTAAGTTATAACCTTTTCTTGCCTTTATAACTACTTTTGTAGCATTGCTTGTTAAAGGTTTTGCCCTGAAATATATTTTAACCTTACCAATCTCAGCATCAATTTTCCCTTCAGATATGGAAACAAGTATTAGTTTACCTTTTTTACGTTTAATTATTTGTGAGAATATTTCCACAGCTCTTTCTTTTGATATTGCAAAATTATCTGAAACAGAGTCAGTGGTTAAACTGTATGTGGCACCTGCTCCTGCACCTGCAGCAACAACAACTGGAGCAACACAAGAAACTGTAAAACTAAGTGTTATCAATAAAACTAAAATCATTAAATATTTTTTCACATCAAACCTCCATTATTGTTTTTCATTATTTTGTATTAAAGAGGTTAAAAAATCAAGTCAAATAAAAATTGACAAAAAATACTTTAAGAGTATTTTTATCCTAAAAAGGAGTTGTTATGAAGATTACAAGAGCAACAGATTATGCCCTTAGAGTGATGGTTTTTCTTGCAAAAGCTGAAAAAGGGAAAGTTTTTATGCGTAGTGAGCTTTCCAAATACTGTGAAGTACCTGACAGCTTCCTTGGAAAAATTCTGCAAGTTTTAGCAAAAAAAGGGTTATTAGTGTCAGGTAAAGGGAAAAAAGGTGGTTTCAAATTAGAAAAAAAACCTGATGAAATTACCTTATATGATATAATTTCTGCAGTTGATGGAGAAGTATTTATTAATGAGTGTCTTGATAATCCAAAATTTTGTAGTAAAGCTGATAGCTGTAGTATAAACAACATCTTAAATAATATTAAAATTAAGTTTGTTAATGATTTGAAAAGTTATACTTTAAAAGATTTTCTATAAAAATACCTCCTTTGCTATATCATAACTTCTTTTTGTGCAGTCATTTATCCCTATTCCATGAAGTAGATTTCCGCCGATATAGATTCCTTCAATCTGTTTGCATATAGCATCAACTTTATCTACAATTTCATTGTGCCCTTGATAATATTGAGGTATTGCTTTCTCCCATAAAAAATATTTGTATATCAATGGACGGCTTTTTATTCCAAGAGTATCTTTAATCTCTTCCAATGCTATTTCTTTTAATTCTTCGGGTGTATGATTTAAAATCCACCTATTTTTGTCTCCACCCATAATTACTCTAATAAGTTTATGATTTGATGGTGCTCTTTCAGGAAAAATAGAAGATGTAAACAACGCACCTAAAATCTTTCTCTTTTCATTTACAGGAATTAAATATCCAAAACCATCAAGAGAATCTACCACATCATCAGACTTAAATCCAAAACCAATGACAAATGCTGGAGCGTAATGGATTTTTGATAATTCATTAGACAAATCTTTACTTAATGGTTCTAAGAATTTTGCAGAAATATATGCTGGAGAAGTTATTATAATTTTATCAAAATCATATTTATTACCGTTAGAAAAGATTATAAACTTATTATTTTCTTTTATAACTTTATCAACAGGACTGTTTAACAAAATTTTAGTGTTTTCTAATTTTGATGCAAGATCATTTATTCCGTTTATAAGCCCCCCTTTATATGATGTGAGGTTTCCTCCTGGACCTGCAGGACCACTTTTTTTCCCTTTTTTCTTGAATAATGCTTTAAAAAGTCCACCATATTCCTTTTCCAAATCGTAAATAACAGGGAAGCAGGATTTGAGACTTAATTTTTCAGGATCTCCTGCGAATACTCCTGAGACCATTGGTGAAATCAAATAATCGAGAGCCTCTTTTCCCAATCTCCTCTTAGCAAACTCAGCAATTGTTTCATCATAATTATCTTTTTTCTGTGGGATAAACAGCTCGCAAACAACTCTTAATTTTCCTTTAAAAGTTAACAATTTTGATGAGAAAAATTCATTAGGTTTTTCTGGTAATTTATGAAGTTTTCCGTCTCTCATTATAAATCTTTTTTTTGCTTTTTCGTTACTTGGTAATAGATTTTGTTTAAGACCTGCCTTTTCAAAAAGCATAACAGTTGATGGTTTGCTATCTAAAAACCCATTGGGACCAGACTCTATAGTAAAACCATTTTGCTTGAAAGTATCAATAGTACCACCAAGTTTGGAATTCTTTTCAAAAAGATAAATTTCCAAACTTTCATTTTTTTCTTTTGCAAAATATTCTAACCAGAATGCAACTGAAATGCCAGAGATTCCTCCTCCAACAATACCTATTCTCATATAGCACCTCACCTCTTAAATAAAAATTTATTTACATATATATTCTAAATCACTCAAATCTTCAAAAGGTACAAGAACATAACTTACATTATAATTTTTAATTAATCCACAAATATTTTTAAAAAAACTTTTATCAATTTTTGTTTTATTTTTAAAGTCTCTTATTTGGAGTTTTGTAACAAAACGATAAGAAGGAGATATTTTATTTGACCATTTAGATAAAATATTATCTAGCATTTTCAAATAATTATAATTGTCTAATTTCATTTCTTCTTTAATCTGTTCACTGTAAAGCATTGATGCAAAGTATGTAAAGCCCATTTTATCATAAGTATCAACACTCTGTCCATACCATTTTATTCCTTTATTTTTGTCTAATAACGATTCGTAGTAAATGTTTACTGCAAACTTTATTTTAGGATTTATCTTTTTAACTTCCCATTTTATTTTATTTAACAAATCCGCAAGATAATCTTTTTTCCAGATAAAATAATCTTCTGGTAAAGAAGAGAAAACATAATTTGAAGACAAATATCTATCATAATCAATTAAATATTTTGTTAAAGCATCAAAACTTGCTGACTCATCTATTCTTAATATATAATCATCCTGCAACAAAATACCATCTATATCATATGTTGCTAATTTTTTAAAAATTGAAAGTAATTCTTTGTAAATGTTTGGTGAAAAAATATCTACTCCATATCCGTCTCTTTTATTGTTGCTAGATAAATAAAAAGTTTTATTTTTCCCATATTTATCAACTAAAAATGAAAGTTTTCTTGTCCCTATCCATGCATATATCTTAATATTGTATTTTTTGCCGTATTTTATAAACTCAGGTAAAATATCATAGACCGTACATACATTATCAAACTTAAAATACAATCCGTTTCTGCAAGCAGTTTTTATACCATAATGATATCTGTCACCATCGTTTTGAAATACACGAATGAAAACAGTGTTTACCCCCGCATTTTTTAATAAAGAAAAATATTCATCTAAATTATTCTTATAAATTTTTTGCATATTAAATACTTGAACACCCACAATTTTAGGGATATCATTATTAACCAAAACAATTTTTGCATAAAGAAATGTAGTGTTTAAAAAAATAAATAAAAAAAATAAAATAATTTTTTTCATTTATCAGTTTTTACAATTATTGGATTTACCCTTAACTGCTTCTTTATATTTTCTACTTTCTTTTTAGCAGTTTCATAACTTTCTGTATAACAACATCTAATTCTATACCATATACCTTTACTTCCCAAATCTATTTTCATGAGAAAAGCATCTGGTAAAATTTTTTGAATTTTCTTAAGCTCATTTTTTGCAACATCTTGATTTTTAAAAGCCATTAGCTGAACAACATATCTCTTTTTAGCTAATTTATCACTTTCTTTTGTTTTGTTTATCTTCCTTTCTTTTTTTTGATTTGTTTTAGGAGATATGTTTTTAGTCTCACTTTTTACTATTTTTAAAGGTTGTTCAGTTTTGTTTTTAATTTCTTTTTTTTCTTTCTCTAAGGTTTCCTGATTTTTTGTGAATTTGTTTTTTATTGAATCATCTTTAACATTTTTATCCGCTACTATTTCTTTTTCTTTTGTTTCATTTGATAATTCTTCTTTTAAACTAAATGTTTTTTTCACCCTGTTTTCAATTTCCTTTACATCTACTACAGATTTATTATTAGATGAAATAATAATTTTTTTCTCTGATTCTTCTGGATTAGTCAATGTCTCTTCATAACTTTTATTTTCTTTGGTAAGCTTTTCTTTTAATTCTATATACTGGTTAGTTAGCTGAATTATAATAAAAACTATTATTCCTACTGCGATTACAAATATTAAACCAATAAAAAGAACACCCTTAAAATCATCATTTTTTTTCTTTTCTTTTATTTTTTCAAAATCTTTCATCACATTTTCTCCGGAGCATTCACTCCAAGGATACTTAATCCAAATCTTATTGTTATGGCAACAGCTTTAGACAGATTTAATCTTGCATTTGTAACTTTATGATCATCGGTAATAATTTTTGTATTATAGTAGTAGTTATGAAAAAGTGCGGCTAAATCTTGAAGATAGTATGTTATTCTGTGCGGTTCTAAATGAGCCGCAGCCGCTTTGATTATCTTTTTAAACTCATACATCTTTTTAATTAATTCTTTTTCTTGAGGTTCTGTAAGCAGTTCAAGATTTTCACCTTCTTTAAAGTCAATGTTTTTTGATTTCGCATTTTCAAAAAGGCTATTTACTCGAGCATGCGCATATTGCACATAATATACTGGGTTGTCAGAAGATTTTGATTTTGCCAAATCTATATCAAAATCAAACTGAGCATTGTGATCTCTCATTAGATAAAAATACCTTGCAGCATCAGCACCTACTTCATCTAACAACCATTTCAATGTGATAAACTCTCCAGCTCTGGTAGACATCGATATTCTTTTCCCTTCCTTGATGAGGTTAACCATCTGAATCAAAACTATTGTTAATTTTTCATCACTTTCACCAAAAGCTTTCAATGCCCCTTTTATTCTATTAATATAGCCATGATGATCAGCACCCCACACATCAATTAATATTTCATAGCCTCTATTTAGCTTATCCAAATGATAAGCAATATCTGAGGCAAAATATGTGTATGAACCATCTGCTTTTTTTACTACCCTATCCTTTTCATCGCCAAATTCTGTAGATTTAAACCAAAGTGCTCCATCCTTTTCATAGAGGTAACCTTTTTCACGTAATATTTCTAATGCTTTATCTACCTTACCATTGGTGAATAATGATTTTTCACTAAACCATCTATCAAAAGTTACCCTAAATTCTGTTAAATCATTTTCAATAGAGTCCATTATTTCCTGTAAACCAATTTTAAAGCATATTTCAAATCCCTTTTCAGGATCATTCATCAATGAATCGCCATATTCATCCAATACCTTTCTAGCAATATCAATAATATATTCGCCTCTATACCCCTCTTTCAAATCCTCTAGTTTACCTCTCACCAACTGCTTATATCTTTCATATATACTATCTCCAAGCATTCTCATTTGATTGCCAGCATCATTTATATAATACTCTGTATCTACCTCAAAGCCAGCTACTTTCAATAGTCTTCCTAAAGTATCACCATAGGCAGCCCCTCTTCCATGTCCTATATGTAGAGGACCTGTAGGGTTAGCACTTACAAACTCTAAAAGAACCCTTTTGTTATTGCCATAATCAAGAAAGAAATACTCGTTATTTTCCAAAATATTTTTAATTATGTTTTCATAAAACTTTTTATTAATAAAAAAATTGATAAAACCAGGACCTGCAATTTCGACTTTTTCAATCACATCGTTATCTTCTATAAAACTAATAATCTTCTCAGCAATTTCTCTAGGATTTTTCTTTAAAACTTTAGCCAATTTTAATGCTACATTTGTTGCAAAGTCTCCATTCTCAGATCTTTTAGGTACTTCAACAATAAAGTCATCGAAGTCTTTTACTCCAATTTTTTCTAATGAACTTTCAAGTATAGATCTAATTGTATTTTCCAACGTATCCTCCATTTTAACAATTTCTTAATCTTATAACAGAAATGTGAGCAGATTTCTATAACAACTAGATAAAAAATTCAATCTATTTCATTATTGAAATTTAAGTTTTTGTAACATTTTGTTGAAATTTCTGTTTTTTTTAAATAAAATCATTTTATGAAAAAGTTGATTTTCTCAATATTAGTCTTATTTTTAACATTTCAATATACAACATTTGCTAAAGATATTAAATATAGCAATGACTTAACTAAAGCTATTGTAAAACTTAATACAGACTTTTCAAAAGAAAATTTGACCAACCTAAAATCTCTTTTTATTAAAGAAAAAGGTATTTATGATAAACTATTGGCATATACTTTAGTAGATTTAGCGCTGAAAAATAAAAATAGTATTTCACCAGATGTTATAAACGTAATAATCAGTTTTTACCCTCAGGATAAAAAAATAATTACAAAAATTCTAGAGCAAAAATTCAGCTTTTTCTTATTTTTGAAATTTATTGACAACTTTGTTTTATATTACTTTTAAATATGAATTAGTTGCTTCTGATATGTCCATATGCTATCAATTTGTATTCTACCCTGCTTACTTATTTTTTATAATAGTTTTCTTACTTTTATATTTAATCAATATTTTGAGGAATTAGAATGAGCTTAAAAGGTGACATAAAAGAATTCAGTCTTTTAGATGTTTTACAAATAATATCACAAAATCAAAAATCTGGAATATTGAAGGTTTCTAGTAATGAAGATTTTTTTGGTGAAATTTATTTTTACGATGGGAAACTAGTCGATGTGAAAATAGAGTCTGAAGATGATACATTAAAAATTGGCAATTATTTAGTTACGAAAAAAATTATAACTTCTGATAAACTAAAAGAACTACTGGAAAAACAAAAAAAATTTCCGTTAAGATTTGGAAAATTACTTATTGAAGAAGGGATTTTAGACAAGAATAAATTAAAAGAAATCTTTAAAAATTTTCTCATCAATAAGCTTGAAAAAATCTTAAGCCTTGAAGCTGGTAACTACGAATTTATAAATGCTAGTATAGATTATAATTCTGATGAGATAGATCCTATAAGTTTAGATGCAATCATCCTTGATGCACTTAAAAATATTGATGAATTGAGACTTTTTAAAAAGAAAATAGAAAACTTAAATATCATTTATAAGAAAAAAGAGGACGCCATAGATTCTGTTATACTCTCAAATGATCCAAAGCAATTTGATCTTGTGGTAAAGAAGGGCTCAAAACTATTGCTAAATAATGATGCGTTTACAGTGTACAGTTTGATCAACGGACATAATACTATTAATGATATTATTAAAAAGACATCACTTGGTGATTATCTTGTTTTAAAAGTAATTTTTCAACTTATAAATTATGGATTAATTGAATCATCTGTTGAAGTTAAATCTGTAAAAGATAAAACATTTTTACTCACAATAAAAAAACTTGGATTAATTATTTTATTTGTTGTTATTATATACATTTTCTTTTTAAACTTAACAAATATAAAGGTAATAAAAAACACCATCATTTTTAACCAAAAAATAGCAAAAGAAATGGAAAAAAGAAATAATGGATATAAAGCTTTTATTGACAAAATAACTACTTTAGAACAAGATACACCTATAATATATCATAATCCAAAAGAAATAATGATAAAAAAGAAGTGATATGAATAGGTCATTTAATACTATTGTAAAATATAAAAATAAAGTTTATCATGTTCAGACAGAAGTTTACAATGACAAAGTAAATATTTGTGTGTTTTCTGGTGGCATGGTAGTCTTTAAAAGAAACGAACCATTCAAAGACTTTAAAACCACTTTAAAACTTCATCAGGAGATTGAAAATCAGATAAAAATAGGACAGTTAATAAAGGATGATTGATTTTCACAATGTTTCAGTAAGTTTCGTAGGTGATAAAAAAGCCTTGAATAATGTATCATTTAAAATTGATCGTGGTGAATTTGTTTATATTACAGGGAAAAGTGGTGCTGGAAAATCTACTTTATTACGATTAATTTATGCTGATTTATACCCTACTTCAGGTATAGTACTTGTAGGGAAAAAAAATGTAAGTTATATCACAAAAAGCAGTATTCCTTATCTACGTAGAAATATTGGCGTTATTTTTCAAGATTTTAAACTACTAGAAAATTATACTGTATATGAAAATATAAAAATAGCTCTTGAAATATTTTATTTAGACAAAACTCACATGGAAAACAAAATAATTCCTTTACTGCACAAACTTGATATCTTTAAAAGAAGGAATACCATTGTTAAAAAGCTTTCAGGAGGAGAGAAACAAAGAGTAGCCATAGCAAGAGCTTTAATTAACGAACCATTGATAATTTTAGCAGATGAACCTACTGGTAACCTTGATCCAGAAAGGGCAGAAACAACTATAAATTTATTACAGAATATTGCAAAAAATGGTTCCACAGTTTTAGTTGCAACTCATGATGAACATTTAATTAATAAATTTCCAGCAAGAGTTTTGAAACTTGAAAACGGTAAGCTTGTAAGCGACACGGTAAAATGAGAAAGATACTATTTTTACTTTCCAAGGGAATAAAATTCTTTAAGAAAAATTTTAAAAACAATTTAACTAGCAATATATCTATAATTACAATCCTGCTTTTATTAAATACAATCGGAATAATAATATATTCTACTAACGATTTTTTCGATAAACTCACAAATGTGAAGGCGGTGAGAGTTTATCTAAAAAATGATAAAAAAGATACTGTTGATGACCTGAAAAATTCTTTAAAAAAACTAGAAGGCATTGAAAGTATAAAATATTTTTCTAATGAAGATGCCTATAATTATTTGATAAATAACGAAGATATTGATGAATATTTAAAATTATTACCACCGGAGTTGTTCCCAAGCTTTATTGAAATAAAAATTAAAGAAAATTTTAGAGATTTAAATTACATTAATAACTTAAAAGAACAAATTGAACAATTCAATGGAGTTGAAAAAACATCAATCGGTGAAACATGGATATTGAATTTTATGAAAATAAAATATTCATTAAATTTTTTCTTTATCATATTGTTAGTATTTATTTCTTTATCCATAGCTTCAATAACTTATAACATGATAAAATTAAATATGTACAAATTTAAAACCGAAATCAAAATCCTGAGTCTTGTGGGTGCCACAAAATCTTTTATAATTTTACCAATAATTTTCGCTTCAATTATTGAGAATATAATCTCTTTTATCTTTGCAATGTTTCTTACATACATCATATTTGACTGGGGGGTAAAAAATGCACTTTCTGTCCTGGGATTCAATTTTTTTGTATTACCAAACATTAAAATAGGACTCATATACTTTGCCATTTTTATTGTTTTGATAATTAGTTTTAGCTACTTTAGTGCCTCAAGTTTTTTGAAAAGTGCCGGTTCTATCCATGATAATTAGGATAATCCTTATTTTCATAATTATATTTAATGTCTCTTTTGCTGAAATTATAGAAGAATACGATAGTGTTATAAAATACCTTAATAAAGTAAAAAAAGAGATAAAAAACGAAACGAAAAAATTGGATACAATTCTTAGAAGCAAAGAGACAATTGAAAAAAAATTGAAATCTCTTGAAATATCAATTAAAAAACAAAAAGATATTTTAAAAAAAGTTGATTACAAAATGCAAAAACTAATAAAAGAAAGAAAAGAGATAGAATATAAAATAAAAAAATTGGATACAGAAAGCAATTTTCTAAAAGAAAGAATCAGAAAGCTTAATATATATCTTCTCGACAACCAGAAATATTTGCGTTTAAAATTGTTATTCTTTACTAAAAAATATTATGAAGTTAAAAATAATTTTGAACTTTTGGAAAATATAAATCTTAAAATCTACGATTTAATTAAAGAGTATCAAGACATTCAAAACAGGCTTAAGACATTACATAATGAAGTTAAAAATAAATTGGCAGACATAATTGCTATAAAAAGATTAAAAATTTCCATCATCAATAAATTAGAAGATGAAAAATTGCAGCAAAAACAACTGGTTGCCATACTAAAAGAGGATGAAAATAGTATAAAACAATATTTAGCAGTTTTAAAATCAAAAGAGGATGAATTGGAAAGAAGATTTAAAAATCTTGATAATCAATTGGTAAAAAATGGTGACAAAGAGATTGTTAACAGTGCATTTTTTAAAAATAAAGGTAACCTCCCCTGGCCAGTAGAAGGTAATGTGATAGAATTTTTTGGTCCAAAAGAAATAAAAGGTTTTAAAGGTAAGATTTACAACAAAGGAATAAAAATTCAGATAACCGGTGATGGTTATGTTCGCTCAATATTCGATGGAGATGTTAAATATATTGACTGGGTAAGGGGGTTGGGAAACATTGTAATTATAAATCATGATAAATTTTTTTATACTTTATATGCGAATATTGATGAAGTTTTGGTAAAAAAAAATCAAAAAGTTAAAAAAGGAGACAAAATTGGTATAATTGATGTTGATTTAAATAACAAATCAGCTTATCTTTATTTCGAAATAAGAAAAGAGAGTAAAGCGGTAAACCCTTTAAAATGGCTGAAAAAGGAGGTTGTTGAATGAATAAAAGGAAATTAATCTATTTATCCATAATTGCATCTTTACTGTTAATAGCGACATTTACAATAGTAACCTTTAAAATAAATAATGTTTATGCAGCAAAGTACAGCAAATATGAGTTATTGGAAAAATTTACCAATGTAATGTCAATAATACAAAATAACTATGTAGAGAAAGTCGATACAGAAAAGCTTATCAATGGTGCTATCAAAGGAATGTTGCAAGAACTTGATCCTCATTCCAACTATTTTACTAAGGATATGTTCAAAGAGTTTCAAATTGAGACAAAGGGTGAATTTGGGGGATTAGGTATAACTATTGGTATCAGGGACAATGTCCTAACAGTTATTGCACCGCTTGAAGATACACCAGCTTATAAGGCGGGAATTAAAGCGGGAGATAAAATAATAAAAATTAATGGTAAATCCACGGCAAATATTACCCTTGAAGAAGCCGTGAAAAAGTTGCGTGGGAAACCTGGCACTCAAGTTACCATAACTATTTTCAGAAAAGGGGTTGATAAGCCTTTTGATGTGACAATTACCAGAGCAATAATAAAAATAAAAGCAGTGAAATATAAAAAATACGGTAATATAGGTTATATTAAACTCACAAGTTTCAAGAGTAATGCTTCCAAAGAAGTAATTAATGCTCTCAAAAAACTTGAAGAAGAAAATATTGAAGGACTTATATTTGATTTAAGAAATAATCCTGGTGGTTTGTTAAATGAAGCAATTAATGTATCCAGTATATTTATCCCAGCAGGTAAAACCGTAGTTTTCACAAAAGATCGTGATGGTAAAGAGAGACATTATAAATCTTCGCTTCTTTCATACAGAGATCTCGAAATACCTTTGGTTGTCCTTATTAATGAAGGTTCTGCTTCGGCATCAGAAATCTTCTCAGGTGCAATGCAGGACTACGGAAGAGCAATTATTGTAGGGAAAACTTCTTTTGGAAAGGCAAGCGTTCAAACCATAATTCCATTAAATGATGGTTCAGCTGTGAAAATTACAACGGCAAGATATTACACACCAAATGGCAATTCCATCCAAAATGTGGGGATAAAACCTGATATAGAAATTCCTGAAGGGAAAATTGTAGTAGAAAACAATCACCCTGTTATTAAAGAAAAAGATTTAGAGAATCATTTGACCAACGATGAACTAAAAGATAATTCTACTAATATTAGTGTTAATCAATCAGAACAAGATTTAAATAATGACCTTCAACTTAAATTTGCAATGGATATTTTAAAAGGTTTGATCAAATATGGCAGCAAAGAGAAAAAGTAACAAAAAGACAAGGAAAAAGAAGAAGCAACTTATTCCACCAGCGTTTATCGTTGGTGGAATTTTTTTTGTAATGGTGCTTTTGATTATTCTTGCTGTGATAAATATAAAAGTAAAAAATCTTGAGAAAGATATAAAATTGGAACAATCAAAATTTAATTATGCAAGGCAAATAGAAAAAGATATCAAAGCAATATTTTATGATCTTGAAATTGACAAAAGTTTTGCAAAACATGAACTGATCAAAGAGAATAAAAAAATACTTTTAAAATATTATTTAAAACTTAATAAAAATGAAGTAGACACACTTTTTTATAATATCGGGAATTTACTGAAAAAAGAAAAATTTAAAATAAGCTATTTTAGTGAAAATGAATTATCTGCCGAAAACGAATTTATCAAAATTGTTTTTAAAGTATCAAGATTTAAGAAATCAGCTAATAAAACGAATAAAGAAATGTATTTAAAAAATAAAAATAATAACCATAGATTATCAATAATTATTGATGACTGCGGTAACAATATTAATTTAGCCAAAAAGCTTGCATCCATCCCCTATCCTATAACCATGTCTGTTATCCCATTTTTAAAATACTCTAAAGAAACAGTAAAAATTGCAAAGCAACACAATAAAACCGTTTTTCTGCACCTTCCAATGCAACCTAAAACTTATCCTAATACCGATCCCGGTAAAGGAGCGATTTTCCTCAATACACCTAAATCTCTTATTGAAATAATCATCAGAAAAGATGTAGAAGATCTTGGATTTATTGAAGGGGCAAACAATCATATGGGTTCGGCATTGACAGAAAATAGAGAAAAAATGCAACAAGTGTTAAATGCACTAAAAAAATATACTGATACTTTTATCGATAGCCATACAAGTACAAAAACAGTGGCTTATAATGTATGTAAATCTTTAAAAA
This sequence comes from Deferribacter autotrophicus, assembly GCF_008362905.1. Taxonomy (NCBI): domain Bacteria; kingdom Pseudomonadati; phylum Deferribacterota; class Deferribacteres; order Deferribacterales; family Deferribacteraceae; genus Deferribacter; species Deferribacter autotrophicus. The sequence continues at coordinate 129,200 of NZ_VFJB01000008.1, read as the reverse complement.
TGAAATGTGGTATGAATAGAAAATTTATCGATAATGTGGATGATAAAAATTATATCCGTGAAAAACTTTATGAAGTATTATCCCTTTTCGAAAAATATAACACAATCATAATTATTGGCCATTTAAAAGAAAATACTATCCAGGTTTTAAAAGAGGAATTACCACATCTACAACAAAAAGGGATTAAAATTACCAATATTAAAGAGGTGTTGAATTAATTATGCTTGTATTAGGAATTGAGACATCTTGCGATGAAACTTCTATGGCAATTTATGATTCCAAAGAAGGGATCAAAGGAAGTATCATATCATCACAAATAGATCTACATAAAAAGTTTGGTGGTGTTGTACCCGAAATTGCTTCAAGAAATCACCTTTTAAAATTGGAAGAGATATTTTTGTCACTGTTGAACGAAGCAAAAATCGATAAAAAAGATATCGACCTAATAGGTGTAACAAATGCGCCAGGGCTTATCGGTTCACTTTTTGTGGGAGTAGCCTTTGCCAAAGGACTTGCTTACGGACTTAAAAAACCTTTAATACCAGTTAACCATCTGGCTGCGCATACTTTATCATGTGAAATAGAAAATCCATCATTAAAACCGCCATATCTGTCATTCATTATTTCTGGAGGACATACGCATATATATAAAGTTGACGATGCATACAATTTTTATCTCCTGTCCCACACTGTGGATGATGCCGTTGGCGAATGTTTTGACAAAGTAGCAAAAATGATGAATTTACCCTATCCTGGCGGCCCTGAAATTGAAAGACTTGCACTGCAAGGAGATGAGAATAAAATAAAATTTCCTGTTGCATTGAAAAATAGTGTTAATTTTTCCTTTAGCGGATTGAAAACTGCAGTTTTAAATGTTTTGGAGAAAAATGAGTATAGTATAGAAGATGTAGCAGCATCCTTTCAATTTTCAATATTTAATAATTTTATAAACAAATTGGATAAAATTATTGATAAATACAAATTGAGAAAAATAACTGTTTCAGGAGGAGTTTCTGCAAACAGTTATTTGAGAAATAAGCTATCAAGTTATTATCAGAAAAAAGGGATAGAGTTATTTTTCCCATCAAAAAGACTTTGTACCGATAACGGAGATATGATTGCTTATACAGCTTATAAATTTTTTAGAAAAAGAAAATTTATGGGGGTAAAAGAAACAGCATACGATGTTATGCCAGATATCACCGGCTAAACATCTCATTATAGACACAATAAAAAAAGAAAAAATGGTTGCCGCTCCTCTTGCAGGTATTACTACTATACCTTTTAGGAGGATTGTAAGAAAATTTTTTGATGGTGTCATTTTTACAGAGATGGTTTCCGTGGAAGGATTAAAAAGAAAGGTGGAAAACACTTTAAAATACGCAAAAATTTTAGAAAATGACCATCCAGTTTTTCTGCAGCTATTTGGAAATGATCCAGCTTCCTTTTACGATGCCATTAAAGTATGTGAAGAGGTATCAAATCCGGATGGTTATGATCTAAATGCTGGTTGTCCGGTAAAAAAAGTATTAAAATCCTATGCCGGCTCCTATCTTTTAAAAGATTTAAAACAGCTTAGAGAAATTATTAAAAATATGAGAAAAGCTACAGATAAACCAATTTCGGTAAAAACAAGACTTGGGTGGGATGAAAAATCTTATGTTTACAAAGAGATTTTAAAAATATGTGAAGGTGAAGGTGTTGATATACTTACATTTCACGCAAGAACAAAATCTCAAATGTTTGGAGGAGAAGCAAATTTATTTGCCTTAAATGAGGTTGCAAACCTGAAAAAAGAGATTTTATTAATAGGTAATGGTAATGTTTATGACCATATTAGTTTCAATAGGATGCTTAATACAGGTGTGGATGCTGTAATGATTGGCAGAGCAATGATGAAAGCTCCCTGGATCCTTTCTGCAATTAAGGAAGGCAAAGATGCACATGAGTTTTTAAGTTTAGATGAGAAGAAAAAGCTTATTATCGAGCTTCTATACTATGAAAAAGAATTTAGAAAAAACTATCTGGATATAGTGCGAAAATATTCCATATGGTTTTTAAAAGGATATAAAAATTCATCCGACTTCAGAAAAAAAGTTTATCAAATAAAATCTGAAGATGAATTTTTAAAACTTTTGGAGGAGTTCGTTGAATAAAAACAATATTAATACAATAATTTACGATTGTGATGGAGTACTTTTTGACAGTGAGGATGCCGTTTTAGCTTATTACGATTTTATTTGCGAAAGGTTTAATCTTCCAAAAATTCAAAGAGACAACCATGAAGATGTGAGAAAAGCTTTAATGAAAACTAACGAAGAAATCATTAGAATGTTGACTGATGATGAAAGGCTTATAGAAGAGATACTTGAATTTGCAAAAAATATGAACTTCAAACGGTTTTTAAACCTAATGAAACCAGAAAAAAATCTGAAAGAAACACTCGAGATATTATACGATAAAGGTTATAATTTAGCAGTTTTTACTAACAGAGGACATTCCCTTCATTATCTACTTGAGCATTTTGGACTTGAAAAATATTTTAAAATTAAAATCACTTCTTTTGATGTCACAAAACCAAAACCTGACCCCGAAGGTGTTTTCAAAATTTTAGATTTTTTCAAGATTGCTCAAGAAAATGTCCTTTATATCGGAGATACTACCAATGACCTTTATGCCGCAAAAAATGCAAAAGTTCATTTTGTAGCGTATAAAAACAGATTGGAAGACTCTCCGTTAATTCACAACCACCTGGAAATTTTGAATTTTTTATGATTTATTTAAAATTAGTTTTATCCACAATTTTTTGGGGAGCATCATTTACAGCAGGAAAAGTAGCCGTTGCATATCTTTCCATTTTTTCAGTTGCTTTTTTCAGGTTTTTTATAAGCTCAATCATTTTTCTTATAATCATCAAACGGAATATTCCACATTTTAATAAAAACAATTTTTTTGTATGTTTTATAGGCGGATTTACCGGTATCTTTCTTTATAACATATTCTTTTTAAAAGGATTAGGTCTCACAGAAGCATCCAAAGCTTCAATTATTGTAGCCATAAATCCGGCTATTACTGCGTTAATAACAAATCTATTTTTAAAAGAAAAACTGAAATTTTTAAATTATACAGGACTAATATTATCATTTGCCGGTTTATTTCTTATCATCACAAACGGTCATTTTGACAAAACTGCTTTTTCAGACCTTAATTACGGTGATATCTTAATCGTATTTGCTGCTTTATCTTGGTCAGCCTACACTATTTTTGGCAAAATAGCTCTTAACACCCTTTCCCCCATGGAATCAACGGCATATTCTATATTCTGGGGCACAATACTACTTACTCCTTTTGCCATTAACGATATTTTTACAAGAAGTTTAGTTTTCAATCTAAATGTAGCAATTTCTTTGATAGTATTATCGGTATTCGCTACAGTTTTGGGATTTTTGTGGTTTTACAACGGAATTAAGGAAATAGGTGCCACTCGAGCTTCAGTATTTATATATTTGGTACCTTTTTTTGGAACACTTTTTGGTGTAATTATCTTACACGAACAGCTAACTCTTTTCATGATATTGGGCGGATTGTTAACCATTTTTGGAGTTTATATTACAAATAAAAAATATTAGGTTCTATACGATTTTAATCTCATTTCCAAATACCCGGATACATGTGATAGTATTATATTTAATACCAAATAAATAACTGTGATAATTATCCAAGTTTCAAAAATCAAATATGTTGATGCCATCAATTCCATTCCTTGAAAAGTTAGCTCCGGAATGGAAATAACCGATAAAATGGCAGAATCCTTTATTGTGGAAACCATCTGCCCTGTCAGTGGAGGTATAATTAAAGGTAATGCCTGAGGAAAAACAATATATCTCAATCGTTGCCATTTATTTAAACCTAAACTTTTAGATGCATCGATTTGACCTTTATCAATGGATTTAATCGCTCCTCTTACTATCTCAGTTATATACGCCCCCTCATACAGAGAAAGGGCAATTATCCCAATCAGAAAAATTGAAATTTTATCTTTTGGCACGAGAAAAAAGTTTAGTAAAATATTATATTTGTCATCCAAAGTTATAAAAAAATTATCTAGTTTTAAAACAGTTATAATTTGATCCCCTAAAAAATAATAAACTACAAAAATAACAACTATGGAAGGGATGTTTCTTATAGATTCAACATACATAACACCGATCAATCTAAAAAAAAGATTTTTTGTGCTCTTAAATATACCCATAATAAATCCGATTATTGTAGATAATATAATAGAATAGACACTAATTTTTATCGTATTTAAGATACCAATGCTTAATACATTTGCTCCTATTTTGCCATCTTCTACCACGAAAAAATATTGAAAAATTGATTTCCACTGCCACTGGTAATTCAGATATTTATTTACTCTGTAGAAAAAAAGCCAGATAAAAAATAGAATCAAAATTATTAAAAGAATATCAATTTTAGTAATCTTTATTTTCTGCTTCATTTCAAAAAAAGCTAAGGCGTAGGCCTTAGCAATTATTTAATCAGTTTCTCCCAATCTCTTGTATAAAACCAATAATGTTTTCTTTCCTTTAAAAACCCTTCAGCTTTTACATAAGTAATCCAGCTATTTAAAAAGTTTAGAAAATCCGAATCCCCTTTTCTAATAGCAAAACCTATAGGTTCTTTTGTAAAAGTATCTTTAATAGGTAAAAATAGTCTATCAGAATGTTTTATTGCTTGAAATGCAGGCATTGGAGCTGAAGCTACAACAGCATGTGCTCTTCCTAAAAGAAGCTCCTGAATCGCCTGTGATTCATCATCAAATAGTTTTATGGTTGCATTTGGCATATATTTTTTTGCAGCCACCTCAGCAGTTGTACCTATACGAACAGCAATTATTACACCTTTCTTATTAAAATATTTTAAAGAATTAAATCCTTTTGCCTTAGTTTTATTGGCCACAATAGACATTCCGGAATAATCATATGGAATAGAAAAATTTACTTTCAAAGCTCTTTGTGGTGTGATACTCATTCCACCAATGATAATATCGAATTTACCTGTCAATAAAGCTGGGATGATGCCTGACCATTTAGTCGGTACAAACTGAACTTTCACACCCATATCTTTCGCTAAACGTTTTGCAACATCAATCTCAAAACCAACAAGCCTTCCCTTCTTGTCATACATCGCCCAAGGAACAAATGTGGACATACCAACTTTCAACACCCCCCTTTTTAAAATCTTATCAAGAGTGCCTTCAGATGCAGACAAATTAGCTGCAAAAGAAAACAAAAGTAAAATTAAAAAAAATTTCTTTAAAAAATTCACACATCACCCCATCTCATTTTATAGCTAAATAATCTAAGCATTATTAAAATTATAACATTTATAAGAAAATATGTAAATGCAACTGTCAGCCAAATTTCAAAGGTCATAAACGTTTCTGAAATTGCCTTTTGAGCTTCCATTGTTAAATCATAAACAGCAATTACACTCACCAAGGCGGAATCTTTTATTAAAGAAACAAAAATATTGGTTAAAGGTAACATAACCTTTTTAATTGCTTGTGGTAAAATAATATAGGATATGGTGTTACCTTTAGACAAACCCAAACTAAAAGATGCCTCCCATTGCCCCTTATCTATGGATTCAATTCCGGCTCTGACTATCTCACAAGCATAAGCACCTTCAAAAAGGCTTAATGCTATTACAGCTGACCAAAATCCTGAAATATTAAATACAGGTGCTATTACAAAATAGAAAAAAAGTATTTGTATTATCAAAGGAGTATTACGAAATATTTCAACATAAAGATACCCCAATAACCTTGCAACAAAAGAGTTAAGCACCCTGAAAATTCCAAATGTAAAACCTAAAACATTAGTTAATATAAAAGACAAAAAAGAAATTTGAAAAGTTATAAGCAGTCCTTTCAGGAATGGACCTAAAATTAATTTGCCCTTATCAAATTTCAGGAAAAATTCATCGATACGAAACCACTGCCAGTTATATCCTGACGATGTGGCTCCTTTGTAGAGAAAAAAGGCTAATAAAAAAATCAAAACAATAAACAGTATCAATTCGATAGATTTTCTTCCCATTTTAAGGAAATATATTTGATATATCAAAATTTTAAAGGGATAAATTAGTTGAAAATTGCCATTTCCGGTCATAGAGGTTTTATTGGTAAAAATTTTATTAACAAATATAAAACCAAATATGAATTTATCTTTTTAAATAGAAAAGACCTATATACCCCTGAAGCTTTATTAAATAAAATTGACTCAGCAGATATTATTATCAACTTAGCCGGTGCACCTATCCTTAAAAGATGGACTAAAAAATACAAAAATATCATTGTTGATAGCAGGGTAATACCGACAAAAAATATTGTTGCAGCTATGAGTAAGTTAAAAAATAAACCCAAACGATTTTTATCGGCATCAGCCATAGGAATTTATACAAGTGAAATACAATGTGACGAATACACATGCAAAATCAATAATGATTTTTTATCATACGTATGCCAAATCTGGGAAAATGAGGCATTAAAGGCAGAAGAATATGGAATCTCCACATCCATTTTGAGATTTGGTGTCGTTTTAGGGAAAAACGGTGGTACATTTCCAAGAATGATACTCCCATTTAAGCTCGGTATCGGCGGTAAAATTGCAAGCGGAAAACAGGTAATTTCGTGGATTCATATTGAGGATTGTATAAGAGCAATGGACCACATAATTGAAAAGAATATAAATAAAGAAGTAAATATAGTGGCCCCAAACCCTGTGACAAATTATGAGTTCACAAAAATTGCCGGCAATATTTTGAAAAGGCCCACTGTCTTAACTATTCCCTCTTTCATATTAAAATTAGTTTACGGAGAAGGAGCAGATATTCTTCTCAAAACTCAAAATGTATTACCTAAGATACTATTGGAATCAGGTTTTAAATTTGAATTTCCTGATATCATTTCAGCATTAAAAGATTTACTATTATAATTGCCACTGAAAAAGTATATCTTATTAATAATTAAAAAATACTTTATTTATAGCATTTGTAATGGTGTGACTTAAAGGGGGTTAACACCCCCTTTAGAACCCCCAAAAATGCTGAGTTTACAAAAAATTATATAAAACATAAAATTTTATTAATTGAGGGATAAAAACTAGCAAAATCATGAAAAAATATTATTTATAAAATAGTTCTCACTTTTTCAGTGAGAACTATTTTAAATTATTGATTTAATTCCTTTTGTAACACTTTATCCCTGTACTGAAAAATGTACTCAAGCTTATTACGAACAAAACCATTGGTAAAAAAAGAAACCGGATAAAAAGGAGGCTCATAAAGAATCTTGTCTTTAATACACGTTTTATTATTATCCAATTTTTCAAAATGATGGAAATGATACCATCTTTTGAAAGGACCTTTAATCATCTTATCTATAAAATACATATATTCTTTGACAGCAGATATCTTACTTACCCATGTAAAAGTAAAAAACATAACTTGAAACTTGTAAGTTATGATATTTCCATCAAATATTTTGTCATCAAAAACACTGTTAACCACCCTAAATCTGATTTCTGGGGGATTTAACTTTTCTAGATTTTTATGATTTGTAAAAAAATCCCAAACTTTTTCTATAGAGCTATTTACTATTAATACTCGTTCAATCGTTTCCATTTTTTATACTCAAGTAGTTGGCAAAAATAGCATTGGCACAAATCGTTAAAAACTTCACCATATCGCTATCACTTCTCGATGTAATGACAATTGGTACTTTCGCACCCACAACAACATTTGCTACATCAGCACCCATTGTCATAGCCCATGATTTATAAAGAAAATTCCCAGCTTCTATATGTGGCACAACAAGGATATCGGCATTTCCTGCCACAGGATTATCTTTCAACCCTTTCTTTTCTACAGCATCAGGATACAGCGCCAGATCATAAGAAAGGGGGCCATAAACTACAGCATCCTCCCACTTTAACTTTGACAATTCCTGATCTAAAATTGTAGAGGGTATTTTTTCTGTTGGGATCTCATTTGCTTCAAGAAGAGCCACTTTAATATCAGAAATTCCTATAGCCTTTGCAACATCAATGGCATTATTAATAATATCTTTACTTAAATCCAGATTGCCACCAGGAAAAAGCTCGGTATTTATAGCAGGATCAGTAAGTAATATAAACTTTTCTCTATCGTATAATTCAAAAATACTTACAAGACTTAATCTTCGCATGGAAGGAATTCCAGTTTTCTTATTTAATATCTCTTTTAACATTATAGCAGTATTTATGTTCCCTTTCATTATAAAATCGACTTTACCTTCTTTGATAAGCTCAATCCCTTTTTTAGTGCAATCTTGGAAATAAGTTTCACTATCATCAATATGTTCATAGACATAATGTTTTTGAAATATAAGATAATCACTCAAATCTTTTTCCAATTTTTTCTTGTTCCCCACAAGATATACCTTGTTTATTATCCCCTCTGCTATAGCTTTATTTACAGCATCCAGAGATGATTTATCTGGATTTATTACAACAATATTTTGCGGATTGATTATTTTTGCAGCTTGTATCAAATCTTTCATTTTTTTACCTTTTGTCTTCAAAAGCATTGAAGAACCATAATAAAGAGCTGCAAAAATCTTAGATTTATCTGTTATTGACTCAATCTTATGTTTCAAAGATGAATCAAAATATATGGTATCACCTGCATCTAGCAGATATTCTTTCCCATCGATGACCATCCTGATTTTCCCTTCCATAACATAGATAAACTCTTCTCCATTATGTACACTTTCATCAACATTGTAATCTTTTGTTTTATAAATATCTACCACAAAAGGTTCTATAGCTTTACTTGAATATTTTGGTGCAAGACTTTCATAGACAAGATAATCTTTTCTTTTTACAACAATTCTTTCTTCAGGTGTCGTTTTGGCAACCTTTTTATCTTCATAAGATTCGCCAAATAAAATTGTTGGAATATCCACGCTGAGGAAAGCGGATAATTTTAAAAGTTGAGAAACAGAGGGTTGAATTTCATTTTTTAATATAGCATCAATTTCATCATCTGTGATACCAAGTAATTTTGAAAGTTCGGATTTGTCTATGTTTTTGCTTACCAAAATTTCCGTAATATTCTTCCCTATATTCCCATATTTATTCATAGATCTTAGCATTTTCTTCTCCTTTTAAAACTCTAATAGCACCATTAATCAATGCTTCAATTTCATATTCACCAGGAACAACATATATCTCCGACATAAAACCAACGTAATCTCTTATTTTTTCCACAATAAGCTTACTATTGGCTAAACCTCCTGTGAGAACAATTCCATCTATTTTTCCCTTAGCCGCAGCAAACAAACCACCTATCTCCTTTGATATATTATACACAAAAGCATCCAAAACTTTTTCTGCTTCGTTATCGCCACCTGTAACCATATCTTCAACTTTTATCATATCCTTAGTTTTTAAATGTGAATATATTCCTGATTCTTTTACAACAAGTTTCAAAAACTTATCCAGCGACATTTCGGTGTTTTTTAAATACTCAATAATACCGTCCACAGGTAAGCTTCCAGCCCTTTCAACAGCAAAAGGACCATCACCGTCAAGACCGTTATTCACATCTACCACTTTTCCATAATAATGAAGACCTATGGTTATACCGCCACCCATATGAGCCACAATTAAGATAGAATCTTCATATCTTTTACTCAATTTTTCTTTTGCAACACGCCTTGCCACCTCTTTATGATTCAATGCATGAAACTTACTTTTTCTTGTTATAGAGTTGACCCCTGTAATCTTTGCTATTTCCCACATTTCATCAATAATCGGTGGATCCACAATAAAGGCAGGACAATTATAAATCTCTGCAAACTCTCTTGCTAATATTCCACCCAAATTTGCTGGATGTTCACCGTTTACTCCTTTCTTTAAATCTTCAATCAATCTTTCATTAACTTCATAAACCCCGCCTTCAACACTTTTTATCAATCCCCCTCTGGCAACTATGGCATCAAAATTAACATCTTCAAAATTATTATCTTTTAAAAATTGTTTAATATTATCAAACCTAATATCTTTCTGCTCCACCACAGTTTTTATTTTTAAAAAATTTTCATCCAGATGTTCCACTTTATGTTTATATATTTTTCCATTAAAATAGATGCCTATTTTTGTGGATGTAGAACCGGGATCAACGGCTAAAATATTCATACAAACTCCTTGGATTAAATTTTACTTAACTTATCATCAGCTTAAGAAAATTTCAACTATGAAAATATCTGGCGTCACCCCATTTTTTACAAAACTTTTTTTAATGAGTTTGTGGGAAAACATTTTTCGGGTTCAGGGTGTAGCACAAAAAATAAACATTAGCTTTTAAAATAATAAATAATAACTGCTAAAATAGCTCACAGGATGTATCTTGGCACTTTGTGCAACACCCTGAAAGTTCCCATAAAACCGCCATGGATGGCGGTTTTAGAGGAACTTGCCTCGGAACAAAACTGGACGTTTTGTGAGAATGTTCCGTGTTAATTGTCAACCATTTTCTGTAACCTCTGTTAAATTTTTTAAATATTCTGGATCATATGGCCTACCGTTTTTTAATACACCAAATATTTGCCTTATCAATTTATTCGCTACTGCTATTATCGCCAATTTCTTCGCTTTACCTGATGATAAAAGCCTTCTATACAAATTTGAACAAAATTTATTATACCGTATCGCTGACAATGAACATACAAACAATATCTTCCTTATATAAGCATTTCCTCTCCTTGATATATGTCCCCTTCCCCTTACAGATGTCCCAGATTCCCTAATAGAAGGACACAAACCTATATAACTAACAACCTCCTTCGCCCTCTTGAAATTACGAAAACACTCCAATTTGCCCAACACTATCGACGCTAACTTCATACCTACTCCAGGAATACTCATAACTAACTCATATTCCTCTCTATAACGACTTTTCAACAAAACCTCTAGTTCCTGCTCCAATTTCTTAATCTTGCTCTTATAGGCGGAAATTACATCTTTATAACACGATATAACCTCTTCTTGTTCATATGGCAATTGGCTAAATCCCTCTATCTGATTATTCAATCTATTTATCTGAGATTGAAAATCCTCTATTGCTTTTAAACGACTATCTATCTCATAATATAATTCATCCTTAGGTTTAAATCTCCATTTATAACCATATTCCAGCCCATATTCCGCTATCAATTTGGAATCCGATTTGTCTGTCTTTGCCTTCCTTAAATTCATATCTGAATATTTCTTTATTGACATCGGATTAGCTACACTTACTTCGTAACCTAACTCCCTACTCAAATGGGTGGCTAATTTTAAATGATATACTCCTGTACTTTCCATCATAAAAAGTACTTTCGACCAATCTACTCCTTTTACTTTCTTAAGAAAATCTTTAGTAAAAGATCTTACACTATTGCTCGTCTCGTAATACTTGTGCGTAGATCCATCATAAAAACTTATTGACAATGTCGACTTTGATACATCAATACCTACCACATTTTCAAATCTTCTCATTTTATAATGTCTCCTATATTTTTTCTTGAGCTTTGCTTCCCTTTATACTATCATCGCAACATAATACAGGCTCGTAGCCTAATGTTCCGTCCAGTATTTGGAAAGCTGAAGGTGGGGACAACATTCTCAACGGTTTCTTACAACCAATGAGAAAAATGTCCTTGTTCACCTTCAGTGCTCCATACATTACATAACCTTTTTTTAACTCTTTGTTAATTGTTTATTCCATATTTCTAATATACGATGAGAAAAATGTTTTCTCACAAACAATTCAACATAATTTATTGATATATAATTATAATTCAAAACAGTCTCCGAAAAAATGGGGTGACTCCAGTGAAAATATTAATTCTTACAAAGAAAAGTTTTTATCGAAATTCATAGTAGACTAATTTTTGTACGTCTTGAACACCTCAAATATACCTTACCATTTATCATTCTCGAGATAGCGAACCAAAGCACTCAACAAATCGATTTCATTAATCTTATTAATAAACAAGAAAAAAGATCTCAATTGCTTTGCTAATGAAGTCACGTTAGGAAATAATCGTAATCCTGTTTTCTTATTGTTCTTATTACATTTGTTGATCCAGGAACGCCTGCGGGATAACCAATTGTTGCAATGAAAACATGATCGGGACGGAAATCTTTAGAAGTTTTTTTCAAAAATTCTATTAACAGTTCATCTGCATTATCAGTATCTTTGCTGATCATGTAGTGAGTTACACCCCAGCTAATAGCCAATTGTCTTAAAACCTTTTCATCAGTAGCTACAGCATATATTGGACATTCAGGCCTTGATTTTGATACCCTCCTTGCACTCGCACCACTTTTTGTAAAAGCCACAATACCGTTTGCTCTAAGTTCTTTTGCCAATTTAACTGCAGTCTGAGCAATCGCACTACTAATTTTTCTTTGATCGTGTGAATCGTAAAACTTATAGTAGGGGTAAATTCTTTCAGTTTCTTCGATAGTTTTCACCATAACCTTTACAGCTTCTACAGGAAAGTCACCAATTGTGGTCTCATCCGAAAGCATCACTGCGTCTGTGCCATCAAGCACGGCATTTGCAATATCTGATACTTCTGCTCTTGTGGGTCTTGAATGTTTAATCATAGATGTCAGCATCTGCGTAGCTGTAATTACAGGTTTTGCAGTCTCATTTGCCTTTTTTATTATCATCTTTTGAACAACTGGCACTTTTTCCATATCTATTTCAATCCCAAGATCACCACGCGCCACCATCACACCATCACTTATTTCGATAATCTCATCAATATTAGTTATGGCCTCATTTTTTTCTATCTTAGCAAATACAGGAATATCTCCTCCATTCTCTTCTATAATTTTTTTAGCAAGCAAAACATCATCTTTTGTCCTCACAAAGGAAAGTGCAATAATATCAAATCCTGCTTTTATACCAAACTTAATATCATCTTTATCTTTCTCTGTGAGTGCTGATAATTTTAAATCCACATTGGGCAAATTAAGTCCCTTTCTTGATGAAATTATACCGGCAGATAAAATTTCAGAAATTATGTAATCTTTTCCTTTTTCCAAAACCCTAAGTTTAACTGTACCATCTGCAATATAAAAATGATCATCTACTTTAATAGTTTCAAAAACTTCTTTAATAGGTAGTGGTATAATTTTTTCATCCCCAATAAAATCCCCATATACTATTTTCACAACCTCCCCTATCCTAACTGGTACCGGCTCTTTTATCTCACCAAGCCTTAATTTTGGTCCGGATAAATCCATAAGAGCAGCAATATATCTATTTTTCTGTTTTGCTATGTTTCTAATCCTTTTCAATAACTCAAGATGTTTTTCATGGGTACCATGTGAAAAATTAAATCGAAAAACATCAACACCCACTTCTATCAATTTTTCAATAATTTCTGGTCTTTCAGTGGAAGGTCCCACCGTGGCCACTATTTTGGTTTTTTTCATTTTTTGCTCCCTGATACTTTTTATGATATAATAATATATTGAAAAGAAGGAGGTATCAATGAAAAAACCTGGTTTAATTATTATAGCATTAATAACAACTATAATTCTTGCATGTGGAATATATTCGAAGACACCTAAATCCGATGCAAACGAACTTTGGTCATATATTCAAAAAACTAACTATACTTCATGGAAATTATTCCCTGGCACTACTAAATTGTATAAGGGACAAAGTCCCCATGGCGCTTTTCTAACATCTTATATTAATGATACTGGCTATAATAGTTTAAATAAAAAAACATTTAAATCAGGAACGATAATTGTAAAAGAAAATTATACCCCATCTGAAAAACTTGCCGCTATAACCGTAATGTATAAGATTGACGGTTATAATCCTGAAGGTGGTGACTGGTTTTGGGTTAAATACACTCCAAAAGGGGAAGTTCAGGTTTCTGGTAAAATCAAAGGGTGTATCACATGTCACTCTGATGTCAAAAATTATGACTGGTCGTTCTTAAAAGCTCAAATGTAAAAAAAAAAAATGCCCCTCTTCGGGGCTTTTTTTAAATGCGTCAACCTGACGCATATAACATCTAAACTCAGCTAAATCCGCTTGGACCACCACTACATGATGATCCACCACTTCCTCCAGAAATGGATGAAATTGTAGAAATTAATTTTTCTACATTCTTACTTTTACAGTGTGGACATTCTACTTCATCATTAAGCCTAAAAACAAGCTTTGTAAATTCCTTGCCACACTCTTTACATTTGTACTCATATATTGGCATACACTGCCACCTCTTTATAAGTATTTGTTTAATGCATCAAGGTAAACGCCTTTAGGTTGAACACCAATAAATTGTTCAACAACTTTACCATCTTTAAATATCATAACTGTTGGGATACTCATGATACCATATCTTGCAGCAAGACTTTGATTCTCATCAACATTTACCTTACCAACTTTAACCTTACCTTCTAACTCAGTAGCGAGTTGGTCTATTGTAGGTGCAAGCATTTTACATGGTCCACACCATACTGCCCAGAAATCCACTAGAACAGGAATATCACTTTCCAATACCTCTTTCTGGAAATTTTCTTCTGTAAAATTCAAAGCCATATTCAAACCTCCTTCAAATATTCATCGTTAATATATAACTTCTCTTATAATTGTCAATTAAAAAGCATTGCTTTTTCCATTCACAAGATTCACACGACTCAGATTTTGTATATTTGCATCTATAAATCATTCCAAGCCTTGTTATTGCAAAATCATATTTCACAGGATCATCCTCATCAATACTTTTAAAAAAATCAGTTATTTTTTCTACGTTTTTTCTGCTATTAATTTTATTATTTATGATATTATGTTTATATGCATATGTCAATATATGTATATCCAAAGGGAATTTCAACTCCTTTTTATTGTATCCTGCCCAAAGTCCGAAATCTATTTCATCTTTTCTAACCATCCATCTAAAAAACATCCTAATTCTTTTAGCAGCTGATTTCATTATATCTGGTAGCAAAAATGTTAATCCATTTGTTACATCATGGTCAAAATAATCAAAAAATTCATTTCTAAATTTGTCATAAGCCACTTCAATATTAGCAGATTGTTTTATAAAATAGTTATATAGGGATCCATAATCTTTATATATTTTGTGTAAAAACTGATAAAGTTTGTAAATATCGTCTTCTTTCTGAAACCTATAATATATACTCTTTTTATTCTTTTTCTTAAAAGGATCTACCCCATATTCTGTAAAAAATAGGTCTAAAAATCTTTGAATTAAACTAACTTTGCCGTAAGCAAAAACTGACGAAATAAAAGCAATAAACTCTTTATTACCAGCTAATTTATGGGGATAGATTACAGGATCAGTACCAATATAATCTTTATTATTGTACTTTTTATAAATGATATCCAAGAAATCTTTCATAAAAATAAAAGGAGGGACTTCCCTCCTAAATGAGCTTATTATTCTTTCTTTTCAAAGCTGTTTTGAGAACCACATTCAGGACATTTTCTAGGTTTACATCTACCTTCTTTTTCGTAACCACAGTTTTTACATTTAAAAACTGCCATTTATACCTCCTCTTTACTGTTTTTTACAGTTTTTACAAACACCAGAAATTGTTATATCAATATGGTCAATTTCAGCTATTATTGTTTTATCATAATCAAGATTAACTGATTCTAAATCATAAACCTTTTTACATACCCTACACACAAAATGACCATGTTCGCTTGTATCAGGGTCAAATCTGCTACAATTTGGATCTACATTTATCTGCTTTACAGCTCCAGATTTTACAAGAGTATCAAGAGTATTATAAATAGTCGCAAATGAAAAGTGCTTATTCTGTCTTCTCAAATCATCATAAATTTCTATTGCTGATGGATGGTTTTTATTGCCGTCAAGATATTCAACAATCCACATTCTTGGCTTAGTTAATTTAAATCCTGCTTTTTTCATGGCTTCCACAGCTTTTTCTTTAAACATAAGCAACTCCTGAAATTATTTTATTGGGTATATATTTGTTCTGCTAATATTTAATTTAGAAATATTATAATCCCAAAATTTAAAAAATTCAAGTAGATTAAATCCTCCCATAGGAGTTATTTTTAACTCTATTCTGTTTTTATCTTTGTGTATCAGATAATTATCAATACATACAATTTTCTTTTTGCCTTTTTTACTTATTTTCTCATAATAGTTTTTACCCTCAATTAACATTGATGAAAATATTTCTTCTGTAGCATCATCAAATTTGAACACTTGAATACAGTTATCAAAATTTTCACCATTATACTCAGTTATTGATTTTATTTTAAAACCTGATCTGAATTTTTCATTTAATTCATTGACTATTCTTTCAGTATCTAAAAATTCACTACATTCTACTACCATTATTTCATTTTCTCCGCTTATTCCCAAAGGAAGAGGATAAATGTAATTGATTTTCGGTTGTGGATTAAAACCACGGCTAAATTGTAGCTCAATATTATGTATTATAAAAATATGCTGGAAATATCTAGAGGTATCAAGAGCAGAATAAAAAATAGCATCACCTTTTTTTTCAAACCTTACTATATAGGTTTTTATATTTGTTTCTTTTTTACTTTTTATAGTTACAGCTTCTTTTTTCGCAAAAATATTTTTTATATTTTTAAAATCACAAACTCCACAACCCGTACACTTATCAAATCTACAATCTTCTGTAACTAAGCTATTTTTTGCTTTCTCAAGTTCATTCATCAAATATTTTTTCTCTAAACCAACATCAATATTGTCCCACGGCAAATCTTCGTAAAGACTATAGCCTTTGCTTGCATATTCATAAATATCTTGTCCATTTTTCTCAAAAATATTTTTCCATTTATCAAAATTAAAAAATTCACTCCATCCATCAAATATTAGCCTTTCATTGACAGCATCATAAAGCACCTTGCCCAGCTCAACCCCTCCCCTTGAAAAACAAGCCTCAAGAATACTCTGACCTACATCATGTAATTTTAGTTTTATTTTTCTTTTGCGCATTTCTTTTCTAAGTAAATCTTGCTTCTTTTTAAGAGAATAAACATGATCCTGACCTAACCATTGATAAGGAGTAAAAGGTTTTGGAACAAAATTTGAAACAGATACTGTTATTTCAAATTTTCTGTCAACTTTTCCTTTTATCTTTTCAGCAAGTGTTGCGATTGCAAGGACATCTTCATCTGTTTCAAAAGGCAAGCCTATCATAAAATAAAGTTTTGCATGATTAAAACCACCCTTATTTGCTAATTCAACCGCTTCTATTATCTCCTCTTCAGTTAAATTTTTATTAATACTATTTCTTAATCTCTGTGACCCTGCCTCAGGA
Organism: Deferribacter autotrophicus; assembly: GCF_008362905.1. Lineage (NCBI taxonomy): Bacteria > Pseudomonadati > Deferribacterota > Deferribacteres > Deferribacterales > Deferribacteraceae > Deferribacter > Deferribacter autotrophicus. The sequence goes on along the minus strand of NZ_VFJB01000008.1, from coordinate 111,789 downwards.
GCAATTGTAAAACCAGATTTTCTTACTTTGGATAATTCTCTGAATATGAAGCTCTTTATTTGATCAGCCCTTACAGAGGGTAAACTAATAGAAATACTCTTATCTGATAAGCACTTGTTAGTTTCTACCAATAATTGTTCAAGATTACAAAAATCTGCTGCTGATAGAGATAAAAATGACAACTCAAAATAGCCTGTATTTTCTATTTGCGTTAATGCATTTTCTATTAAAGAAACTATTCCTCGCTCCCTTACTGGGCGGTAAATGAACCCTGCCTGACAAAAACGGCACCCTCTCGTACATCCTCTGCTTATTTCCAAACTAACTCTATCTTGAACAACAGAAAAATTTGGGACAATCGGTTTTTTACAAAAACCCTCCAAAGGAAAATCAACAAAAATTTTTCTTCTCACTTTCTTATCTTTTTCGACTTGAGGAACATATGTAAAATGAAATTTATTGAAAAACTCTAGCTTTTCCTTTCTACTCACATTTGCATTGTTACTAAATACTTCTAAAACATTCACTAGATCTTCTTCCATTTCTCCAATAAAAAAAACATCAACAAAATCTATTAAAGGTGCTGGATTTACAACACAAGGACCACCAGCAATAATTATGGGATCACTATCTTTTCTTTCTGTAGATAAAAGGGGGATATCAGACATTTTTATGATATATAAAAGATTTGTATACGAAAGCTCATATTGAAGAGAAAAACCAATTAAATCAAATTCTTTTAAAGGAGTATTTGTTTCTAGTGAAACAAAAATATCCTTACCAAAATAATCAATAGCATCTATCCATGGCATAAAAAATCTTTCACAAGCTATCTGACTACATTCATTTAATTTTTCGTATAAAAGTTTGAATCCATAATGAGACATTCCTACTTCATAAACATCAGGAAATGACAAACAAAAACGTATTTTATAATTATTCTTTACAACTGAATTAAGCTCACCACCTATGTAACGTAGTGGTTTGCTTATCATCAATAATTCTTTCTTATCAACTGACAATGTCATATCTCCTCATTGATATTGAATTAATTATTCCTGTTAACGTGAAAAATGTTATAATAGATGAACCACCGTAGCTTACAAAAGGCATCGGAATACCTACTACAGGCATTAACCCCACAGTCATAGCACTATTTACAAATGTTTGGAAAAAAATCAATGAAGCTCCCAGTAGACAAATAATCTTTCCTCCCGGTTCCTTAACAACTAAACCTACATACAAAATCTTAAAAATAAGCAAAAAAATGATACTCAAAATGGCTATACCACCAAAGAAGCCAAATTCTTCGTTAATTAATGAAAAAATAAAATCTGTATGTCTTTCTGGTAAGAATCTTAAATGGGATTGCGTCCCTTTTAAGAAGCCTTTTCCTTTCAAACCGCCTGACCCAATAGCAATTTTAGATTGAATGACATGATAACCTGCACCGAATGGATCTTTTTCTGGATACAAAAAAGTTATAATACGCTTTTTTTGATAATCCTTAAGTTGGCTCCATCCTATAGGTAAACTTATCAACATAAGTATAATTGTAACAAATACTGTGTACTTCCTAACTCCACAAAAAAGAAGAGCAATCCCCCAGAGAAACACATATACAAGAGCCGTACCTAAATCTGGCTGTAAAAAAATTAGTATAAAAATAGGGGCCAAAAACAATGCTTTTTTAAAAATATCTAAAAATGTAGAATAGTATATTTCATGGGTACTAAATTTTTTTGCCAAAAACAGAATCCATACAACTTTTATAAATTCTGATGGTTGAAGTCTAAATCCACCTATATTAATCCACCTTTGTGCACCCATACCAATATGTCCTTTGATAAGAACAAATCCTAAAATAATTAAACTTATATAATAAAAGATATGTGAATATTTCAGTAAGAACCTGTAATTAATAAATGTAAACAAAAAATAACTTATGATTCCAATAGTAATCCAAATTATCTGCTTTATATAAAAACCTTTAAAACTATTAGTATTTAAATCATATGAAGCAGAATATATAGCAATAACACCAAAAACAGAAATTAAGACAACCAATAAGGTCAAAATATAATCAAAATATTTAAAGTGTTTTCTATTTAATTGAAACATAACCTAAATCCACCAGTTTATTCGCTATTGCTCCAACAACTGGAGCTGCTCCCTTACTACCAGAACCACCATGTTCAACAAATGCCACAATTACATATTTAGGAGAATCAACAGGGACAATTCCTGCAAACCAAGAATGATCTCTATACTTCCATGGAATTTCATTTTCATCTTTATCTTTAAATTTTTTCAATGATATCACCTGTGCAGTTCCTGTTTTACCACCTATTTTTATTTTACTTACTCTTGCCCTATAACCAGTTGCATGTTTTGAATAAACTGTATCATATAATGCATCTAATATTTCTTTTGCATAAGTTTTATTTATATTTAGTTTATTATTAATTTCTACTTTTTTCTCAATAAAACCTTTATCTTCAAAACCATAAACTACTGTTGGCTTAAAGACTATCCCACCATTAAAGAGAGCCGATAACATCACAGCAATCTGAATAGGTGTTGTTGAAATGTAACCCTGACCAATAGAAGCAATAATTGTTTCACCTGGATACCAAGGCTGATGAAAACGTTTTTTCTTCCATTCTCTTGTTGGAAATATCCCAGCTTTTTCATTAGGTAAATCTATACCAGTTTTTTTCCCAAGATTGAAATTTAATGCATATTCTGAAATTTTATTTATGCCTAATACAAGTCCAACATTATAAAAATAAACATCACAAGATTGAACTATTGCATCATGCAAATCTAAATTGCCGTGTCCACCCTTTTTCCAACAACCATATTTATATCCATTAAAATCCAGCTTACCACCACAGAAGTATTGTGTATTGAAAGTGATAACTCCTTCGTTGAGTCCTATATAAGCCATCAAAATTTTAAAAACAGATCCAGGAGGATATGCATCTTCAATTACCCTGTTTGTCAAAGGTTTGTATGGATTTGTTATAATTTTATCCCAATCATCTTTTTTTATAAAAGGTATAAATTTATTTAAATCATAGGTAGGAGAAGAATACAAAGCCAAAATTCTCCCCGTTTGAATATTCATTATTACTACACCACCAACTTTATCACTAAAGATGTTTTTGACTGCCTTTTGTAAATCGTAATCAATACTCAAAATAAGGTTTTTACCTTTAACTGGTTTTTTAACCGATAACTCTTTTGAAACAAAACCTAAACTATCAACCTCAACCTGTCTGGCTCCATCAATTCCTCTAAGTTCATCTTCATATACTTTTTCCACCCCTGATTTACCTATCAAATCACCTACCTGATACCCTTTATTCTTCCTCAAATCATATTCTGTAACTTCTCCCATATAGCCAATTATATGACTCAAACTTTTACTGTCATAATAAGACCTTACGGTATCTACATCCAGTTTTATCCCTGGGAATTGTTCGTGATGTTCTAAAAGATAACTCAATTGCTGTTCTTTTAATCCTCTATAAATCATAAATGTACTATAATAGTATGCTTTTTTATATCTTTCACGAACAAGATCTTCATCAATTTCAATAATATCTTTCAGCTTTTTTATGAGATTATCAAAATCTTTTATATCAGATTTTGTAGCCATTAAATTATAACTAGGCTGATTCGTTACGAGAAGCGTACCATTTCTATCTCTAATAAATCCTCTGTCAGCTTTAATTCTCAAAATCCTAATTCTATTATTTTCAGACAAGTTCTTATATTTCTCGTATTTAACTATTTGTAAGTAAAATAATCTTCCCATCACACTCGAAAAAAATAAAAAAAACACAACTGTATATATTAATAACCTTTTGTTAAAAATATTATTTACTCTGTCACTCAGTGCCTTAAACAAAATATCTCTCCAATACAAAATTTAATAAAAGCATACTTATGGAGTTTACTAATAAAACTTCAAACAATAATGTTATATTGTTATTATGGTAATATAAAAAAACAAATCCAATAAAGACCAAAAGTACTGCCACTTTACCCAAAAAGATATAATACTTTCTTGTATAAAATAAATTAAGATATTTTGAAAATAAAAATTTTAAAATAAAGAAAACCAATAAACTAACTCCAAAGAACAAATCATTGATGTAATCTGAAAATAAAGATAAAATTATATCAGTTTCATTAATATTGATAATATTTATCCTTTTTGAAGCAATTAAAATCAAAATTGGATATTGAATCAAACCTAGAAATCCATCAAATACATTTGTAATAATATAAAAAAAAAGTAGTAAAAATAAATACTTACTAATTGTTTTGAATCTTTTCATTTTTTAGTATTACCAATACATTTTCTAATTTATTAAAATCCACAATGGGCTTTAAATAAACTTTTTTAAAAAGACCATAATCTTCGTTTTCATATTTCACAACAACACCCACAGGTAATCCTTTAGGATAAAGCATACCAAAACCTGATGTTATAAACAGATCTCCAATATTTACTTTACCAATATTCGAATAAAAATTTACTTCTAACAAACCATAGTCGGTACCAGACACAACTCCCGTCTCTCTCGTATTGAAATTCATAACAGCAACTTTCAAGCTTCTATCAAGCACAATTTTTACTTTGGCACTATGCCTGTACAATTCTACTACTTTCCCTACAAGCCCCTTGCTACTTATCACAGGCATATCCACATCTAAACCGTCATTACTACCTCTATCAATAATTATATACTTAATTAGCCCATAATTATTCCTACCGATCACATTGCATGCTATAGTATTAAATTCAAAAGCTTCTTTAAAATTAAGAAGTTTTTTTAACCTATCAAGTTCTTTCAATTTTTCTCTAAGTTTAATATTTTCAAAGTTTAATTTATCTAATTCATTTTTTAGTTTTTTATTTTCTTCCTTTACATTTATTAAATTGATATATTTATCAAAAGTTGATGTAAAAAAATCTACCGTATTATCAGCTAAATAAATAAAAGGATTTAAAATATTTCCCAGCAACCCCTTGATAGGCCTGTAAGTTTGGGGCATTTCAAACTGCATTAGAATTATAAAGAGTAAAATCAAAAATAAAAAAATATATCTTTTTTTAATAGCAAACATTAATCAATGGCAACTTTCCTCAATAAATCTAATTCCTCTAAAACTTTTCCAGAACCTAAAGCAACAGCAGTAAGAGGATCATCAGATACTATTATCGGTAAACCGGTCTCCTCAGATAATCTTTTATCCAAACCTTTTAACAACGCTCCTCCACCAGTTAAAACTATACCTTTATCTACAATGTCAGCTGCAAGTTCAGGAGGAGTTTTTTCTAAAGCAATCTTTACGGCATCAACAATTTTGCTAACTGCATCATTTAACGCTTCTCTAACCTCGTCGTCAGTGATTTCTATTGTTTTAGGTATTCCTGTAACTAAATCCCTCCCCTTAATTTCCACACTCATTTCTTCTTCTGTTTTAAAGGCAGAACCTATCTTCATTTTAATCTGCTCTGCAGCATTCATCCCTATTAAAAGATTGTATTTTCTCTTGATATAATTCACGATTGCTTCATCCATTTCATCTCCGCCCACTCTTACAGAGTTGGCATAAACAATACCAGAAAGAGAAATTACTGCCACTTCCGTTGTCCCACCACCAATATCCACAATCATATTACCTGTGGGCTCTTGAATAGGTAATCCTGCACCAATAGCAGCAGCCATTGGCTCTTCAATTAAATATACCTCTCTTGCGCCTGCTTGTATTGCAGAATCCTTTACAGCCCTTTTCTCTACTTGGGTACCACCAGATGGTATACAAATAACTATTCTTGGTCTTACAAGTGATTTTCGATGATGAACTTTCTGTATAAAATAACGCAGCATCTTTTCGGTAACTTCAAAGTTTGCAATTACTCCATCTTTCATAGGTCTTATAGCAACAATATTTGCAGGCGTTCTACCCAACATGCTCTTGGCTTCATTCCCTACAGCCAGTATTTCATTAGTATTATTGTTTATAGCAACAACAGATGGTTCATTACACACAATCCCTTTTCCTCTTACATAAATCAATGTATTAGCCGTTCCCAAATCTATGGCTAAATCGTTAGAAAATATGTCAAATATTTTATTAAAAATCATCCTTCACCTCCAAAATGCACTATATCAAACTTTTCAAATTGTATCAACATCTATAAATTCCACATTAAATTCGTTGGTATCTAATATTGCAAAAGTAGCAGAATCTGCCAAATAACCTGCTAATGTCCCTGGATTAACAATAAGTTGCCCATTTTTATTAAAGCTATACTTCACATGAGTATGACCGTAAAAAACAAAATCTATACTATTATCAATAAACATAGCAATATCACCCTCATGTAACAACAAGAACTTTTTATTATCTAATTCAAATAAGTAGGGAGGTTTAAAAATTCTGTTCTTAGATATCTCTTTTAGGTTTAACCATTCACCATCGTTATTTCCAAAAACTGCCCTATAATCACATTTCAATTCATTCATAACTTTTATTGTAAATGGTGAAATTATATCTCCGCAATGAAAAACAAAATCTACTCCAATATTATTCAGATAATGCACACACTTTTGCATATTGATTAAATTATCATGACTATCAGAAATTATCCCTATTTTCATAACACACCTCTATAATCAGTTATCGCTGAAAATGCTAACTGATTAAAAAACATCATGTATAAAACCTCCACCCAAAACCAAGTCATCCTGATAAATAGCAACCATCTGTCCTTTTGTTGGTGCAAATTGTGGTTCATCAAATAGAATTATTGCTTTATTCTCAGGTAAAATTTCCACCATACAATCAGCTTCTTCCATCCTATACCTTATTTTTGCTTTTGCTCTAAATATCCTTTTCCTATCATTTACGATATTTACATTTCTTAATTTTACTCCTCTCTTAAAAACATCATCTTTTTTTGCTAAATAAATATTTCCACTTTTTGCATCAATATTTGTAACATACAATGGTTCATGATAATTGAGGCCTAACCCCCGTCTTTGTCCTATAGTAAAAAATTCTATCCCTTCATGTTGTCTCATCTTTTTACCATTATAAATCAAATACCCCTTTTTAAACCTTTTAGAATCAATCCTTTCTTTTAAAAATTCTCTATAGTCCTTGCCACATAAAAAACAAACTTCCTGACTATCTTTTTTGGAAGCCACTTTTAACCCTATTTTATTAGCTAATTCTCTAACTTCATCTTTAGATTCTACATCTCCATGTGGAAAATATAATAAACTTACTTGAAACTCATCCAGCAACGCCAAGTAATAAGATTGATCCTTTTTCAAGTTTTTAGCTTTGCCAATATATTTTAAACCATCTTTTTCAACAACCTTTGCATAATGCCCAGTCACAATCATTTCAGCATTGTTCTTTTGCATTTCATTGAAGAGATAAACAAACTTTGCATTTTTATTGCAAAAAGCACATGGATTTGGTGTTTCCCCTTTTCGATAACTGTTTATAAAATAAGATATCACTTCTTTAAAATAACTACTATAGTCTGCAAGATACCATTTTATTCCAAGTTTTTCCGCTACATTTTTTGCATCTTCTATAAACTTAGTTGGGCCATCAAACAGTTTAAGAGTTACACCAATAACATCATAACCTTTTTCTAACATTTTATACGCAGCAACAGAGCTGTCAACACCGCCACTCATTGCAACCAAAACTTTTTTACTCATAATTCACCTTGTATTAATTTTTATGTCAAACTATTATATATTTTCAAAACATAACTATTGAAAAAAAAACAAAAATGCAATAATGATTTTCAAAAATAACAAAAAGGAGTGGAAAGTATATGGATAATCACAGAGTTGAAAAGTTAAATGATTTAAAAGCAATGGGTGTAAATCCTTATGTAAACTCGTTTAAAGTTCCATTTAAAATTTCTGTTATCAAAGAAAAATATATAAATACCTCAAACAACGAATTATTAGATAAAAAGTACAGAGTTACTGTTGCAGGTCGTGCTATGGCAATAAGAGAGTTTGGTAAAGCTGCCTTTATAAGTATAAAGGATAGAAGTGGAGTTATTCAGATATATATTTCAAAAAAAGATCTAAGCGAAGAAGAATATACTGTTTTCAAAAAAACAGATATTGGAGACTTTATTGGGGTTTCTGGATACCTTTTTAAAACTAAAACAGGAGAACTAACTGTCTTCGCTGAAAACTATAAAATCCTGACAAAGGCATTAAGAGATTTGCCTGAAAAATGGCACGGTTTAAAAGACGTAGAAAAAAGATATAGACAAAGATATGTGGATTTAATTGTAAATGATGATGTAAGGGAACTTTTCATAACCAGAAGCAAAATAATTCAGGAAATGAGAAAGTATTTTATAGAAAATGAATTTATAGAAGTAGAAACTCCTATGATGCAACCTATTGCAGGTGGAGCAACTGCAAAACCATTCATTACTCATCACAATGCTCTTGATATGACGCTTTATTTGAGAATTGCTCCAGAACTTTACTTAAAAAGATTAGTTATTGGAGGGCTTGAAAGAGTTTTTGAAATAAACAAAAATTTCAGAAATGAAGGTATTTCAACAAAACATAACCCAGAATTTACCATGGTAGAATGGTATATGGCATATGCAGATTATTATGACCAGATGGCATTTACTGAAAATATGTTATCTACCATTGCCCAAAATGTACTTGGTACTACTAAAATTACTTATGGTGATTACGAAATTGATTTAACACCACCATGGGATAAATTAACTTTAGAAGAGTCAATTGAGAAATACACAGATATTAAAAAAGAAGACTTAAAAGATTTTAACAAAGCAAAATCGATAGCTGAAAATCTTGGTATTAAAATTGAGAAAAACTGGGGACTTGGAAAAATAGTCCTTGAAATTTTTGAGAAGACTGTTGAAGAAAAATTGATTCAACCAACATTTATTATTGATTATCCAAAAGAGGTTTCACCACTTGCTAAATCAAAATTTAATAATCCTGAAGTTACTGAAAGGTTTGAGCTTTTTATAGCAGGAATGGAAGTTGCAAATGGTTTTAACGAACTCAATGACCCTATAGACCAAAAAGAGCGTTTTCAAAAACAAGTTGAAGCAAAAGAAGCTGGTGATGAAGAAGCTCACATGATGGACAATGATTATATTAGGGCTTTAGAATATGGACTACCACCCACTGCTGGACAGGGGCTTGGCATAGACAGATTAGTTATGATATTTACCAACAAAAATTCAATTAGAGAAGTAATCCTATTTCCACATATGAGGCCTGAAGAGGTATAATGTATTTAATAACGGAAGGATTAGAAAAATTTTTAATGGAAAGTAATGTATTTAAAAACTTATCATTAAAATTCTTAGAAAATATTCATGAAGCAGAAAAACTAAACGATGAAATAATTATTTTAAGGTATAACAATTGGTTATCAAACATAATAAAGAAACTTTTAAAAAAAGAAAACTTATTAATTATTTTGTATGATGATACTAGTGAATCACCTGAAAAAAATATTACTCATGAAAACACAATTATTATTAATATGAGTTTTTTGGAAAATGAACATTTTCATTTATTTTTATCTTCACTTTTAAAATGTTTAAAGTCTAAGCTTAATCATATACAAATGTTAAATGAAAAAATTTTTGATCTTGCCATAGCTTCTACAAACGTATTAGAAGAAAAAGAACGAATAGAACAGCTTGCAATCAGAGATGGACTTACAGGACTATACAACCATGCTTATTTTCAAGAAACACTAAACAAAACATTCTTAGAAGCTAAAAGATATGGTAAAAACTTTTCTTTAATAATAATCGATATAGATCATTTCAAAAAAGTAAATGATACATATGGACATTTAGCAGGTGATTTAGTTCTAAAAGAATTTGCAAATATTTTGGTTTCTAACTCAAGAAAATCTGATATTATTGCTCGATATGGTGGGGAGGAGTTTTCCGTTATTTTGACAAACACTTTTTTTGAAGGAGCAAAACAATATCTTGAAAAATTAATGTTCAAAATTTCAAATCATATTTTTGATTTTCAAAATTCTGTATTTAAAATTACATTTAGTGCTGGCTTTACACAATTTAAAGATAGCTATGAATCTGCTAAAGATATGCTAGACAAAGCTGATAAAGCACTTTATATAAGTAAAAATAACGGTAGAAACAGATACACTTATCTAGAATAAATATGGAGATGGTAGAAGGAATAAATTCTCTTTTAAAAAGAATTTATCACGAAAAAATTCTTGCTAGAAAAATAATAGATGATTTTATTAGAGAACAAAATTTAAGTTCTAAAGAAAGAAGAAAAGTAACAGATTTTTTATATGATTGTATAAGATTTATTGGATATGTGAAAAATAAAAATTTCAATGTTACATTTAATGAAATTTCAGAACTTAAAACCAAAGAGTTTACTTTAGATAAAAACACCTTGATAAATACTTTTGGATTTAATGAAGAAATTGCCGAAAAAATTATAAAAAGTATTGATTCCTTAGACCTATTCAAGCTTTTTTTAAATCGTGCACCATTAACCATAAGAGCAAATATGTTAAAAACAACTAGAGAAAAGCTCCTTTTGGAGTATTCTAAAAAATTTAAAAAATATGAATTAAAATTTACAGAGTTTTCACCTTACGGATTACAATTTGATAACCATATCAATGTGAGAGCCCTAGATAAATTTAAAAAAGGATACTTTGAAATACAAGATGAAGCCAGTCAGCTTGTAACATTTATAATACCTTTAAAACCTGGAAATAATATATTAGATATTTGCGCAGGAGCAGGAGGCAAATCACTATCTTTAGCAAGCCATTTTTACAACAGTGTATATATTGATGCTTATGATATTGATAAAAAAAGATTAGCTATTTTAAGACAAAGGGCAAGAGTATCTGAAGCAAAAATAAATATTGTTAAAAAACCAAAACCTTTTTACTACGACGTTGTACTAGTAGATGCACCCTGTTCTGGACTTGGAACTTGGCGTCGAGATGTGGATTTGAATATAAGAACAACTAACAGTTCCTTAAAAAAGAAAATTGAATTACAACAAAATATTTTTGATAACGCATTAAATGCAGCAAAAAAAGGGGGATATATAGTATACGTCACTTGCAGCTTCTTAAAAGATGAAAATGAAATGCAAGTAGATTATTTTTTAAACAAATATAAAAATAAAATTGAACTAATACCTGTATCTGAGTTTCTAGATCCTAATTATTATTCGCAATTAATTGACAATGATTTTTTCAAAACAACTCCAGCTCAAAATAGTATGGATTCATTTTTTGGAGCTATTTTCAAAAAACTAGTTTAAAGATTCTTCACTTCGCTCAGAATGACTAAAAAACCGTAACGATAATACCGTAACACGTAACGCGTGACAACCGTAACGCGATTTACGCTTTACGCGTTACGTATCACGCTTCCCACATTACGTGTTACGCATTACGCGTTACGATTTACGGCATCTGAAGGCGCATAATCCGGAAAATCTTTACGTATCAGTTAATTGTAAGCTTAAATTCTTTCTATTATGCATCCCCTCAAAATATTTTTTTCTTTTCGCTTGATTTTAAAATTGCGAAATGCCATTATATTGTTAAACAAACTCATCACTGCATGAGAAGTTAAATCAGGAGAGAAATTATGGTAAAAAAGGTACTTGTATCAATTCTGTTGCTATTGGTAACAGTAGTATTTGCTATCGCTGAAGACAAAATGGTAGCTAAAGTAAATGGTTCTCCCATTTATGAGTCTGAGGTAAACACAGTTTTTGCAGAAATTTTATTAAAAAACGGTATCGCACCAAGTAGTGTCGACTTTAACAATCCACAATTCAAAGAAATTAAAGAAAAAATACTCGATCAATTAATTGATAGAGAAGTACTTGCTCAGCACTCTGAAAAATTTGCTTATAAAGATATTGAAGAAGATATTAATAAAAAGCTTTCTGATTTAAAATCAAGCTTCAATAATGATAAAGAGTATCAAGATGCATTAAAAAGAAATAATTTAACTGAACAAGAACTAAGAAATAAAATAAGGAAAAATATTCTAGTTAGAAAACAAATTGATGCAATTAAAAGCAATATTAAGGTAACTGAAGTAGAAAAAAAAGAGTTTTACAATAAGAATATAAATAAATTTAAAACTACAGATAGTGTCCACGTAAAACATATTATAATTTTAACCGGAGAAAAAAGAAGCGATGCAGATGCAAAGAAGCTAATAGATGAGGTTTACAACAAGCTTAATAAAGGTGAATCCTTTGAAGAATTAGCAAAAAAATATTCAGAAGATGCTTCCGCTCAAAAAGGTGGAGATTTAGGCTTTATTACAAAAGGAAAAACTGTTCCAGAGTTTGAAAAAGTAGCTTTTGCTACGGAAACAGGAAAAATCAGCAAACCATTTAAATCACAATTTGGTTATCATATTTTAAAAGTAGTAGAAAATAAAAAAGGAAAAACGTTAACTTATGAAGAAGTTAAAGAGCAAATTGCTAAGTTGTTAGCAGATAATAAATTAGAGGAAACGATTCAAAACAAAATAAAAGAATGGCGTAAGAGTGATAAAATTGAGAAATACTTATGAAAAATAAACCGTTTATAGTGTTTATCTTATTTATTGTGATGTTTGGTGTATTATACGCAGTTTTTTCTTCAAAAACTGCTGTTCTTTCACCAAAACAACTTGCTGAAGAAAAATGTTCAAAATGTCATCATACATTTGAAGTCGTTAAAGATAAAAGACTTACAAGATTAGAATGGATTTCCATAATGGATAAAATGCAAAAAAATGGAGCAAATCTCAATAATAAAGAATATAAAATAATACTAAACTATCTCGTAAAAGAGTTTGGTAAAAAAAATAATTGATTATGAAGTTAAAAATAAGAGAGCCGGTCAATGCAGTTACACATTTGATTGGCTCTCTCTTCAGTATTGCAAGTTTTTATTTACTAGTTAGTGATAACTTACCTTTTTATAAAAAAATTGCTTTTTCTATTTACGCATTGGGAATGTTTTTATCTTTTACATCAAGTTTTATTTTTCACTCCATTACCAATAAAGAAAAATTGATTTTTCTTCTCAAAAAGATTGATCATATTATGATTTATATTTTCATTGCAGCTTCTTATACTCCAATATCTCTCATTGTATTAGAAAAAAAATGGGGTATTTCCATATTTGTAACTGTTTGGATAATAGCTATAATCGGGATATTAATTGAAATCTTATTTAAAAATATTCCTCGTAATCTTTCTACGGCAAATTATCTTCTCATGGGATGGACTGCAATTGTAGCAATTTATCCTTTATATACTTCTTTACCTCCTAATGCTTTTTTCTTATTAGTATTAGGCGGAATTTTTTATACAGTTGGTGCTGTTATTTATGCTGTTAAAAAACCGAATATTTTACAAGACGTTCTTGGATTTCATGAGATTTTTCATCTATTTGTGTTGATAGGAAGTTTCACACATTTTTTATTAATGTTTTTTTACATTAAAGGATAATTTCTGCAAAATAATTGAAGGAGGTTATCAATGGCTAAAATATTGATTTGGTTAGCTTCCGGTAAGAAAGAACTTCTTGAGCCTGGCATTACGTATGGTATTAATGCAAAAAAATACGGCTGGGTAGAAGATGTTAAATTTGTAATTTTTGGACAAGCTGAAAAATTATTGTTAGAAGATGAAGAGCTTTTTAAGACACTGCAAGAACATGTAGAACCTGTTTATTGTAAATTTGTTGCTGATCAAAAAGGAATCTCTGAAAAACTCGAGGAAAAAGGAGCAAAAGTGATATATGTCGGAGAATTTATATCAAATCTTATAAAAGAAGGATACGAAGTCCTCACCTTTTAAAAGGTCGTAACACGTGAAGCGTTATACGTAACATGTGATGCGTAACGCGTGACTCGTGATATAAATACCTTGACACGTAAGAGGTGGCAACCATAATGCGTTTCACTATTAACTCTTTACTGATCACGCTTCACGTATCACGCATCACGCGTTACGTACTATGGGGCACAGCTTTTCCCCTTGATTTCAAAAAAATTTTCCTTATTATCACACTTCATGAAAATACTTGTATTTAATCCATCTTTTATTGGTGATTCCATTCTAACAACCCCTCTCATAAAAGCATTAAAACATTTTTATCCTGACAGTAAGATTGATTTTTGTGTAAGACCAGAAAGTGCACCTCTTTTCAAAAATTTAAAATTTATTGATGAAGTAATAATCTTCGATAAAAGAAAAACTGAAAAAGGGGTGAGGAATTTATTCCGTTTTGCAAAAAAATTAAAAGAAAAAAATTTTGATTTGATTATCTCCTGTCACAAATCTTTAAGAAGCACATTAATAAATTATTTTGCAAATCCTAATAAATCTATCTCTTTTAAAGAATCTACCCTATCATTTTTATACACAAAAACTATCAATCGAGATATGAGCTTACATGAAGTGGAAAGAAACCTATTGCTACTCAAACCACTTCTAAAAAATATTAACTTTCAAGAGATTAAGAAAATTGCCGGAAAACCAGAAGTTTCTTATGATGACATATTATACATAAAAATTAAAAAATTTTTGAAAGCTTCATTTCCAAATAGAAAAATTGTGGGAATAGCTCCAGCGAGTGTGTGGCCTACAAAAATGTGGCCTGCAGAATATTTTTCAAAGCTCATCGAAAAATTATATAAAAATAATTATATACCCATAATTTTTGCATCCAAAAATGAAATTCCAGTGGTTAATAAAATTAAAACTTATACTTCCACACCATTTATAAATTTAGCAGGCAAAACATCGATTTTAGAATTATCCACGTGGATAAAATCTGTGGATCTGCTTATTTCAAATGATAGTGCTCCCCTTCACATAAGTGTAGCCCACAATAAGCCTGTTGTGGCTATTTTTGGGCCTACTGTAAAAGAGCTTGGTTTTTACCCCTATGATGATAAAAGCATTGTAGTTGAAAACAAAGGGTTAGATTGTCGTCCCTGCGGACTGCACGGGGGTAAAAAATGTCCTAAAAAACATTTTAAATGTATGCTTGATATCAGTCCAGAAGAAGTTTACAACGCATTTTTAAAGGTGATTAATGGGTAAGAAAGTACTTTTCGTAAGATTTTCATCAATTGGAGATATAATTCTAACCACTGGAGTAATAAACCTTTTTCATAAACAATATCCTGAATATGAAATTCACTTTTTAACAGCTAAAGGATTTGAAGATTTAATAGCTTCAAGACCTGAAATTAAAAAAATTTTATCAATAGACAGAAAAAGCTCTCTTTTTGAATATCTAAAATTTATACAGGACAATATCAATGATTACGACTACATATTTGATCTGCATAGTAATTTAAGGACTTTTTTTCTAAAGATTTTTTCTCCATCAGAAATAAGTTCTTATAAAAAGGATTCGTTTAAAAGAAGAATGTTTGTCAAATTTCGTCTATTTAAAAACTCATTGGAAAAACATGTGGTTGAAAAGTATTATGATGCTGTAAATAAAATACTGCCTGTAGAAATCGATACTATCGAAGATTTGCGCCCTACTCTAAAAAAAATAAGTCAAAAAGAAGATACAATTGTTATCCACCCCTTTGCTAGTAAAAAAACTAAAGAATGGCCTCATTTTGATGAGCTTGCCATAAAACTAGCTGATAAAGGGGAAAAAATTACTATTGTAGGCAACGGTAATTTTAATATTAAACATAAAAATATTTGTGATCTCACAAATAAAACAACTTTTACGGAACTGATAACAATTATAGCAAAAGCAAAACTTTTAATAACAACAGATTCAGGTCCCATGCATATCGGTATAGGCTGCAATACAGCTACAATTGCTATTTTCGGCTCAACTACAAAAGAATTAGGTTTTTACCCTATCTTTGAACACTCCCATGTTATAGAAAACAATTCTCTTGACTGTCGCCCTTGCCACATACATGGTTTATCAAAATGCCCCAAAAAACACTTTAAATGCATGATGGATATAAATGCAGATGAGGTATACGAAAAAATAAAAACTTTTTTAAGAAGTATATGAAAAATGACTTTTGTAATTTCTAAACTTTTTACATATTTTTTATTGCCACCAGGAGTTTTCATCTTACTTTTATTAATTATATCAATAAGTTTATCACATATTTTAAAGTTATTAAAGAATTTTAAAGGTTATAGCATTTATAACAAACTAAACAAACACATTAAACTTATTAGACTCTTTTCAATTATATCTATTTTTACAATTTATTTGCTTTCCATTGAACCGACAAAAGATTTTTTACTTTTACCTCTTGAAAATAGTTACCCACCTTTAAATTTTAATACTATAAAAAATGCTGACATTATAATTGTTCTAGGTGGTGGCAGTTATGACAGATCTCCAGATGAACATTTCCATGCATCAGTAAAACCTGACCCATTTAAAAGATTGATTTATGCATACTACATTCATAAAACCACTAACCTACCAATTCTAGTAAGTGGCGGACGCGTATTTAAATCCGAAAGAATTGAATCCGAAGCAAATGCTATGAAAAGAGTTTTGATCAAGCTGGGAGTAAGCGAATTCATGATCTTCACTGATACAAAAAGTAAAAATACCTATGAAAATGCTTTCTTTTGCAAAAAGATAATGTCAAAATTGAAAATAAAGAATGCTATATTAGTAACATCAGCATACCATATGAAAAGAGCAGTATTATCTTTCAAAAAAGTAAATGTTAAAGTAATTCCTGCTCCCACCGACTATAAAACAGATAGAACAGGTTACAATTTTGACAGCTTTATGCCAAAAATGAGCTATCTTTACGATACATGGTGTGCCCTTCACGAATACATAGGCTTAATTTACTACTCATTTAAATACTAAAATAAAATTATTATAAATGCACAAAAAAGATATTGACATATGATTATTCACAAAATAACATTACTTATTATAAGGAAACTAGGAGGTATATTATTATGAACAAAAAAGGTTTCACGTTAATTGAGCTTGTAATTGTAATAGTGATTCTTGGTATTCTTGCAGCAGTAGCTGTACCAAAGTTCATTAATTTGCAAAGTGATGCTAAAAAAGCAGCTGTGAGTGGATTGGGTGGAGCTGTTAAATCAGCAGCAAATTTAGTGAAAGCACGTTGGATGGTTGATGGAGGGACTTCTGATAATGTTACAATAGAAGGTAAAACTGTTAATGTTTTAGGCGGTACAGGTTATCCTGATGCGACAGCAAATGGTATAGGTTCAGCAGTTGATTATGATAATGAAACATTTGTTTTTACTAATTCTGGTGGTGCTACAGGTACTGCTACATTTTTATATGACAATACTTCAAATTGTGGTGTAAAATATGAGGTAAATTCCTCAGATAATACTACTACTGTTACAATACTTACAGATGGTTGTTAATAATATATACATTTATAAGAAAAAGGGGCTTTTTGGCCCTTTTTTGTCATGAATAAAAAAAATTATAGCGGATTTACATTAATAGAGTTGATTTTAGTTATTGTAATCTTGGGTATCCTTGGCTCTCTTATCTTTGCAAAGTTTACAAGTTTAAAAAAAGACAGTGAGATTGTCAAAGTAAAAGCTATTGCAAGAGCATTTCAAGAAGGTGTAAGATTAATTCATGCCAAGTGGATAGTATCTGGTGCCTCTTCTTGTGTGGAAAATATTGTTGATGATATTGATGTTAAGAATGGTTGGCCAATAGGTGTAAATGGGTGTGTTTTTGCATGGCAGGACTGTGATGATATATTAACATCTGTATTAGAGTTTTCTCCAACTGCTGGATATTCTACAACAAAACAATACAAAGGAGAAGAATTTAAAACTAGAAAAGTCAATGAAACTTGTGAGTATTGGCTGGCAAGTGATGAAACATTAAAGTTTGTTTACAACCCATCTGATGGCTCAGTTGTATTGTTATTTAAGTGATTTTTTGTTAAAATAAAATAAAACTTTAAACAGGAAACTTATCTATGCGTTTTTACTACAGTGCAGTAGCTCCTCGAGGACAAAAGGTCACTGGCTCACTTGAGGCAATCTCGAAAGAAGATGCTCTGAGAATGTTATTGGATGAAGGTCTTGATATTGAAGAAATCAGGCAATATACAACAATAGATTTTTTAAAGGAAAACTTTAAAAATTTAAGTAGAAAATTTACAAATGTCAAATTAGAGGAACTGATTGTTTTTACCAGACAATTTGCCACCCTATTTTCTTCCGGTATCCCTGTTTTAAAAATTCTTGAAAGATTATCTTCTCAAAACTTTAGCGATAAACTTTTAACAGCCCTTAGACAAATCAAAAATGATGTGGAAGCAGGTCTATCATTATCCGCAGCTTTTAGTAGACATAAAAACATTTTTTCTCCTCTTTATATAAACATGATAAAAGTGGGAGAAGAAGGTGGTGTGTTAGACATTACTTTACAAAGGCTTGCATCAATCCTTGAATCTGATCTTGAAACAAGAAACAGGATAAAAACAGCCACAAGATATCCAAAACTTGTTGTCAGTGCCATTGTAATTGCTTTTACAATTTTGGTGACCTTCGTTATACCAAAATTTGCAAACATGTTTGCAAGATTCAAAACAGAACTACCTCTACCCACAAAAATTCTTATCTGGATAAACAAGTTTGTGCAGGGGTATTGGTATATCATCATTTTTATTATACTTTTTTCAATTTTTGCTTTTAAAAAATATAAAAAAACAGAAGAAGGTAAAAAAAAGATCGATGAATATATATTTAAAGTACCTATCATTGGTCCCCTTGTACATAAAATTTATATCTCAAGAATTGCCAGAATCTTAGCGTTACTCTATAAAAGCGGTATCAATATTTCAAAAAGTTTTGATATCGTCTCAGAGATTTCTGGAAACGAAACTTTGAAAAGAGAACTACTTATGATTAAAGAACAAGTAGCACGTGGTTCTAATATTTCTTCAGCATTTAAACGTTCAAAATATTTTCCTCCTGTAGTATCTGATATGATAGAGTCTGGTGAAGAGACAGGTAATTTAGACGATATGCTTTTCAAAGTAGCCGATTACTATGATGAAGAAATAGATTATTCAATAAAGACTCTATCTCAAGCTATAGAACCTATTTTACTAATATTTATAGCAGGTATGGTAATTCTACTGGCCCTTGGTGTATTCTTGCCAATGTGGGACATGATAAAAGCATTTAGATAAAGTTGAAAGATTACATTAGTTTATTGAATTATAAAGTTTTTTCAAGCAAAATAACTTGAAAGTATGAAATATAAACTGTATCATTTAAATATAAACTATCTACCATAAAAAGTTATTAAGGAAAAACATGATAAGTCAATCGACTAAAGAACTTGATAATCATAAATACGCATATCAAGATTATCTCACTTGGTCAGATGATAAACGATGGAAGATTATTGATGGTGTGCCATATAATATGAGTCCTGCATCTCCTATTAAACATCAGATAATTTCAGAAAAAATTTATGGCACAGTTTACGAGCAAAGAAAAAAACTAAAAGGATGTAATTTGTTTAATACTCTTACTGATATTGTTTTTGACTATTTTAATGTTGTCCAGCCTGATATATTCATAGTTTGTGATAAAAATAAAATCACTGAGAAAAACATTGAGGGTTCACCAAATTTAATCATTGGAATGAAACTTTTGGAAATTTTTAAAAAAGAAAGCCATAATGATACAGAATAAAAAAGGATCCAAACCATTAGAGATATTAATTGTTCTTCTGATTATATCTATTATGATTGCAGTTATTTATAAACGATACAATATGTACCGAAAAAGAATGATAGAAAATCTCGTAAAAATGGATTTAAATAATATCAAGTTTGTCATAAAGTTATATCAAATAAAATATGGAAAACTCCCTGACAATCTGTTAGAATTAAAGAAAAAAGGATTTCTCCTTGATGAAAATGGAAATCCTATCCTTGCCGCAAGTAAATTTGAAAACAATAAATTAATAACAAAAGATGGGAGAAAAATACTATATGACAATGGTACAATTTTTATTACTAATTAATATATTGGAATGTTGTGTTTTTTAATTTAAAAGAGGATCAGTATTACCACTGTTTATGAAAAAAGTAAAAGATAATAATATGAAATGGCTTTCGGTTTTGGTATTTTTACTGCTAACATCTACACTATATGCTGCTGTACCCCCACCTATAGCTGAATGGAGAATGGACGAATGTCAGTGGAATGGAATTGTAGGAGAAGTCAAAGATAGTAGTGGAAATAACTATAATGGAACAGCATACAATAGTACAACAATATCAGGAAAGATTTGTAGAGCAGGAGATTTTAGCAAAGATAGTAAAACTGACTATGTGAGTTTAGATTATAGAGTAATGAATGGTTTAGATGATTTTAGTGTTTCAGTTTGGATAAAAACCTCAAATAAGTATGATTATCAGACTATTTTATCAGGGAAAAAAAACAATAGTTGGTTTAATAATGAATTGCTTATATGGCTCAAAAATGCAACGACACTTGAAGTATGGGTAAATAGTAAAAAAGCTTCCATAGATATTCCAGATATAGCTGATGACCAATGGCATCATCTAGTTTGGACAAGAAGTGGAAAACAAAATTGTCTTTATGTAGATGGTGAACAAATAGAATGTATAACCATTGCTAGAAGTGATGGAATAATAGAAATAGCTAATGGTGGATTAATAGTAGGACAAGATCAGGATAAAGTTGGTAGTAATTTTGATGAATATCAGGATTTTGAAGGAAAAATAGATGAATTAAAAATATTTGATACAGTATTAACAGCTTCTCAAATCCAAGAAATCTACAACAATGAAAAGGCGGATAAAAATTATGATAATAGTGAAAGAACTTGTGAAAATTGCCAGCTATCTTACCCTATAGTCGAATATCATTTTGATGAATGCAGTTGGAATGGTACAATAGGAGAAATAAAAGATAATACTTCTAATGGTTATAACGCAACGGCACAAAATGATTCCACAACTATTGATAATGGTAAAATTTGCAAAGGAGGAGATCTTACAGATAACAATTATATTGTTCCTGAAAAAGACATTCCTATCGGTAACGAATATACAATATCTTTATGGATAAAATTTCCTTTGGATGAAAAAGGACATACTGATTACAGTAATAACCCGAATCGAGAAATATATTTTTTTAATATTGCAGATAGACCTACTGAAAACGATGATTTTATCTATTTTACAATGGAAAAACGAAACAATAAGACTTTGTTAACCTGGACAGTTCAGGGTGATATTATAGCTGATAGTGAATACTTTCCAAGCGACTTGAACGATTGGCATATGATAACCTTTGTAGCGCAAAATGGAATAACAAAACTATATATAGATGGAAACTACTATAATTATGTTACAGCGGTTTCTTACGGCAAACTTTCCTTGATAGGCGCATCAGATTATAATAATGATGAAAATGGACAGACTATAGGTGCATATATTGATGAATTTAAAATTTTCAATTATGCTTTAACTTCTTCTGAAATTAAAGATATCTACGATAATGAATTTTTTGGTAAAAACTGGGATGGAACAGAAAGAATTTGTCAAGCATGTGCATATCTTCATCATTATCTCATAGAACATGACGGGACAGGTCTTACTTGTCAGCCTGAAAATATAACTGTTAAAGCGTGTGCAGATTATAATTGTACAACTTTTTATTCAGGTGCCACATTAACATTAACTGCTACAAATAATGCCACTTGGGTTGGCGGCAGTGATAAAACTCTCACAAATGGCTATGAAACTTTCCAGCTTAGTGATAAAATAGCTGAAACAGTTAAAATTGGAGCTATAAATCTAAATCCTGATGCGCCAGTTGAATGTTTTAACACTACAACCAGTGACAATTCATGTGACATAACTTTTTACAATGCAGGATTCATATTCGATTTTCCCAATACAGATTCATGTGAAATTTCAACAACCAAAATAAAAGCTGTAAGAACTGATGATACAACATATAAATGTGTACCCGCATTTACCGGTTCAATCCCTATATACTTTTGGTTTGATTACTCAATACCAAATAACAATCCTAATAATATATTGTTATTAATCAACAATCAACATATTAGTAATGACTCAAACTCTCCCACTTCTATTCCACTAACGTTTGATGATAATGCTACGGCCGCTATTAATGCCGTTTACAAAGATGCGGGAAAACTTACTATCCATGCACTTTTTGATAATGCTACAGCTCACCTTGAGGGAGTTGATACAGTTGTATTTAAACCTGCAAAATTTATTTTCGATAATCTTAGTAATTCTACAATAAATCCTGCCTATAATGCTTCTTGTTCAAATGATAGTTGCTGGGCATCTATATCACCATTTAAAAAAGCTGGCGAAGATTTCAGTTTTACAATAAAAGCTGTTTGTGCCGATAATACAACCACTCCAAATTACAAACCTCTTGATATCAATGGGAATGACACAAACATATTAATATCTGCAATATTTTTAGCCCCTGACAATGGAAGTAATGCAACAAATTATTTACATTTAGCAAATGTTCCAGCATCCAACTTTTCAAATGGGCAGGTAGAATTAATAGAAAAATTTAATGAAGTGGGGGTAATCGAATTAACAGCAAAACAAGATGATTATCTTGGAGCAGGTTCTATTTCATCGTCCATTGAAGTTGGTAGATTCATCCCTCATCATTTCAAAATTACATCAAAAGATAACGGGACATTAGCCGATGCTGCAACTAACTTTACATACACAGAACAGACAACCACATATTCAACAGTACCTCAATTTGAAATCACCGCACAAAATAAGGACAATCAAACTACTCAAAATTATAAAGACTCCTTTTTTAAGCTTACCTTGAGTAGCTTTAATATAACCTCTCCAACCACCGATGATTATCAGTTAGGTAGAGATGGTGTTAGTAAAGTATCTCTTCAGATAAATAGAGCAATTGCTAATCTAATATCGCATAACAATGGAACTGCCACATACATTTTTGGCAGCGATAATATAACTTACATAAAAGATAACAACTCACAGATTGCACCTTTTACACCGCATTTTACTTTTACAATAGACAATATTACAGATTCAGACGGTGTAGATGCAATTAATTTACCAGATAATATCAGCGTATCTGGCAGTGAAATGAGATATGGAAGATTGAAAATTTATGATAATTACGGCCCTGAAACAGATAATTTAACTTTAACTGCCAACACCGAATACTGGGATGGTAATTACTGGAAGCTAAACAGCGATGATTCACATATCAGCATCAATCCAGACGATTTTATATTAGGCAACTTTACAGATGAGCTAAACTCTGGAGAAACAAGTATCACAGGCACATCTGGAATAAATAATGGAGAAGGTAGTCTTACCCTCTCTGAACCGGGTGATAATAATTATGGAACTGTAGATATCTGCATCTCAAGTACAGCTTCATTTTATGACTATTTAAACGATAATGATTCTTGTGGCACAGCTACCTTCGGAATCTATCGTGGTAGAGACAGGGTTATTGAATGGAAGGAAGTACCAGCAAAGCCGTGAAATAGGGAAATGGGGAAATAGAGAAGTGGGAAATTGATGAGCGAATTACTATGAACAAACCTCATAAAAAATTAAAAGTATGGCAGTTAGCTGTCGATTTTTGTATTATAATTTATAATATTACAGAAAATTTTCCTAAAAATGAGCTTTATGGACTATCTATGCAGATGAGAAGAGCTGTAGTTTCAATTCCTTCTAACATTGCTGAAGGTGCAGCAAGGTACTCTACAAAAGAATCAGCTCAATTTTACAATATAGCCAGAGGCTCAATTAGTGAACTTGATACCCAAATTGAAATAGCTTTTCGTCTAAATTATATTTCAGAAATTGATAAAAATAAGTTAATAAACTTACTTAATGAAATTGACAGGTTACTTTACGGACTATGGAAAAAATCATCATTAATTTAATCATCATTTTAAGTCTACTTCCCTACCTTTTTATCTCTCTATTTCACTATCTCCCCACTTCCCTAGTTTTTTACTTCCCTACTTCACTATCTTCCCATTTCCCCATTTCCCCCTCAAAAAAAGGTTTTACCCTTGTTGAGCTTGTGATTATCATCGTTTTAATTGGAATTTTGGCTATAGTAGTTGCTCCCAAAATTGAAATTGATTATTTTAAAACAGATGCTGATTTTATAAAACTGTATTCAGATATCAGATTTGTTCAGCACAAATCTATGGTAAGCGGCGGAGGATGGAAGATTACTTTTGATGGAGCTAATAAAAAGTATACAATATACGATAATGATGGAAATATTGCTCAAGTTCCATCAGGAGATAACCCTGTAGAGCTTAAAAATAGTTTTTCCTCAAATAAAAACGAATTATTCTTCGATTATCTTGGAAGACCTGATTCTGACAATATTTCAACAAATGATAATATACTAACAGATAATACAACTATAAGGCTCGGCAACTCAAAAATTATTATAATCCCCTACTCTGGAGGAATTGTCATTGAATAAAAATTGCAAAAAAGGTTTTACTTTGATCGAAATAGTGATTTTTATAGTTGTTTTCACTATAGGGGTAATGGGAATAATGATGTTATTTTATAATGTGTTAGGGAAAACCAGCGACCCAACAGTCAGACACAAAGGGGTACAGATAGCTCAAACTGTAATGGAAGTAATTGTAGCCAAAAAGTTTGATGAAGATACTCCAAATGGTGGAGGAACAATCGATAAAAGCTTGATTAATATAGGTAGTGAAACGGGGGAAACTATATCAAAATATGATGATGTGGATGATTATGTTGACAACTGCGATGAAGAAAAACAGTGGCAACCATCAGATTTTGGACTATCAGGAAATTTTGAAATCTACGTGACTGTTTATTACATAGATATTGATAACGATGGCAATATTGTTAAATCTGAATGTACCACTCCAACAAACTACAAACTTATAAAAGTGAGAGTTCATAATAGTGCCATAAATGAAGATTACACTTCAACTCATATAAAAGGTAATTTTTGATGGAGAAAAAGGGTTTCACTCTGGTTGAACTTGTTATTGTAATCGTTTTATTAGGAATTATTTCTACTCTTGGTATTAATTTACTCCTACCTATATTTACAGGCTATACAGATGCAAAAATAAAAGACATTCTTTATAATGAAGCCAAGTTTTTAGCAGAAAGAATGGAAAGAGAGATGAAATATGCAATTCCCAATACATTCGCAGATTTAAATGGTGATTGCACCTTCAGTGATTCAGATTATATAAAATATGCCACATTTAGAGATATAAATTATTATGAAAAAATAAGTAAAGATACCATAAAACTAATAGATAATGGAACCTTGCATGTGAATGACAATATAACCATTTATGTAACAAGATGTAATCAATATTATGACGGAATAAGAGTTTATGAAGTAATAGATAATACAACAAATTATCAATTAAACAAAAATATAAAAAAAGACTCTCCATATGAAAGGTTATTCTTAATTAATGAAGACAGAATTTATAAACTAATCGGAACCACACTTTATTGGTGCAAAAATGATGACAATAATTGCTATCCATTTGGTAATTATATCAAATCATTAAGTTTTACTTACAACCCTGGTAGTAGATGGAGTAATGCAAGAATAGATATTAAAA
Organism: Deferribacter autotrophicus; assembly: GCF_008362905.1. Lineage (NCBI taxonomy): Bacteria > Pseudomonadati > Deferribacterota > Deferribacteres > Deferribacterales > Deferribacteraceae > Deferribacter > Deferribacter autotrophicus. Next base: position 85,974 of record NZ_VFJB01000008.1, on the reverse strand, counting down.
TGGTTTTGGAAAAGAGCGATGTAAGTATAACATATAATCATAGTGTTCATGTAAGAAATGTTCCATAAAATAGATAGTGTTGAGTGTTAGTGTTAAGTGTTAAATGTCGAACTTATATAATTATGTGAGATAAGATAATGGACAAAAATTTTTTTGTAAAATTGAACAACAAGGGAGTTTCACTTCTTTTTGCTATTTTTCTTTTACTCGTTTTTAGTTTTATCGGTGTAACACTTATAACAATTTTAATTAATGAAACTATATCAAGTTCCGAGGAATTACTTTCAATTCAGGCTTTTTATCTGGCAGAATCAGGATGCGAAATCGCTATAACTGATAATCTTACTGACAGAAAATTGAGTTATAATTCAAATAATACAGCAACCATAAATTATAATAATTTTACTATTGAAATTAAACGAAAAATATATGATAATGTTACTGTTTTTGAATGTGAAGCTTATACAGGTGATATAAAAAGAAAAATAAGGGTGAAAATTAAAAACAATATATGAGCGTATATAAAGAGTTTTTCAATTTCATTGATGATCCTTTTAAATTAACGCCTGATCCTGATTATTTTTACTGCTCTTCAAGCCATGAAGAAGCAATTAATTTAATTGAATATTCCATAAGTACACGAAAAGGTTTTATGGCTCTAATTGGAGAGGTGGGCACAGGGAAAACTACCCTAACCCGAGTTTTGATTAACTCACTCGAGAATGTAGAAACATCCTTAGTTTTAAATCCCTTTTTAAATTCAGAAGAAATGCTTAGATACATTTGTAGCGACTTTGGTATTATATTACCAGATAAGTTTGATAAAGGTAAAGTGTATGAACTTTTGACCAAGTTTCTCGTGAGACTTTATGAAGAAGGTAAAAATGCTCTTGTAATAATCGATGAAGCTCAAAATCTCTCTTTTGAAACAATGGAGCTTATTAGACAGCTATCAAATATTGAAAAAGAAGACGCAAAACTTTTACAAATTCTATTTGTAGGCCAACCTGAATTCCTTGAAGTTTTAAACAAACATGAATTAAGGCAGTTAAAACAAAGGATATCAGTTATAATACAGTTAAAGCCACTTAACGAAGAAGACCTTGAAAACTACGTTAATTATAGAATTCAGAAAGCATCAAAATACCATAAAATTCTATTTTCAAAAGAGGCTATAAAACTTTTATATGATTTAACTCAAGGAAATCCAAGAGAAATAAATAAAATTTGTGAATATGCCTTAATCGCCGCTTATAACGAACAAAACAAAAAAATTACGAAAAAGCACATCGAAAAAGCCTTCAAAGAAATCTCACCCACACATATCATTCATACAAAAACCTTTGAACCAGATCACAATACAAAAAAACTATCCTTAACTTTAATTACGTTTTTACTATTAGTATTTTTATCTGGTATTATTGTTTATTTTATCTTTTTGCAAAATAATAAACCATATGCTGAAAGAAAAGCAGTAATTTATTCTTCATCAGTAGAAAATTTTAACATTAAACCTCAGCTTGATAATAAGACTGTAACAAACGACAACAAAAGCGATAATAAAAGTGTGCAAAAAGAAAAAGTTAAAATAAACCTTACAACTGACAATAATACAAAAGCTACCTTATCTAAAAATTGTATTCATTTTCTAGTAAATCAAAAACTCAGGAAATCGCCTTCTTTAAAATCAAAATCTAATTTTACAATTCCTAAAAATAGTATAGCTGAAATAATTGAGAAAAGAGGTAATTGGGCAAAAATTAGCATTGACAATAAGATAGGTTGGGTGTTAATATATAATAAATATAACTCATTAATAAATTGTGAAAATAAATGAGCCTAATAGCTGAAGCGTTAAAAAAAAATAAAAAGAAAAAAAAAGTTATAAAGTATAAAAAAGTTAAAAGTTTCTCATCTCTGAATTTTGGCTATATTTACTTTTTAGTTTTTATATTATTCATCTTACTCATAGGAGTTGATTATATATTTATAAACAAAAATTTTATAAACATTAAATTAAAAAAACGTCCACCTATAAATAAGTTTTCTAAAATTAAAAATAATAAAATTAATAACTATAATAAAAAACTTAAAGAACTCGAACAAGATGGAATTGTATTAGCTCTAATGGAAAATAATCTTGAAAATTCATTTAATCTGATGCGAAAAAATAATAAATACGATTATCTAGGTATATATAACTTTAAAAGAGGAAATATTGGTTTAGCTGAAAAACAATTGTATGGTTGCTTTAAAAAATATAAAGAAACTCACGAAAATGAAAAAATGCTATGTGGTTATTACTTGGCTCTCATTAAACATATGAAAAAAGATTTTAACACATCTTTAGAAATCTTATTGCAATTAAATGAATCAAGTACAAACGGAATAAATATAAAATGTGAAAAGAACTTACTTTATGCCACTAATTATGAAGCACTTGGTAGACTCAAGCAAGCTTTATTATACTATGAAAATGCTAAAAATAACTGTGAATTACCACCAGTAAAACATAAAATTTTACTCAAAACGTATTTTTTAAAAAATAGAGGAAAGTTGTAAATGCAGCCAAAGAATTTAAGTGTATTATGTTTTGATGATAAAAATGTAGAGTTTATCAATGGAACTATAAAATCATCAGTATTGGAACCTTTTTACTTTGCTAAATGCAGTTACAGTACTTTCGATGAATTAATTAGTTCATCCCAACAGTTTATCAAAGAATCAAACTCAAAATTCTTAAAAATAATATATGCAGGCGCAGAATTGATTGATGCTGTTTATTTTTTTTCAAAAAATTTGCCAAATATTGCCACAGAAATCTTTCAAAAATTGAAAAATGATTTTGAAATCGAACTTAAAGATTATCTAATTGATTATGCAATATATGAAGGAGATTATGATCTTGCAGTATATGTGTGCTGTTTCCCTAAACATATTCAAAATCTATTTGAAAAAGTAAAACAAACAAAACTAATTTCAGCTTTTAGTGATGTTTATGCCCAAAACCTCTTTTATCAAAATGAAGAACAAACTACACTTTTTGTAAATGTAAGAAGTTATAATTCAACTTTGATCATTAAACAGTCTGAAACAATATTTTTAACACGTGGTGTAAATGTAGGATATGAACAAATTATTGAAAATGTGGCAACTAAAGGGGGAGTTAATAGTGCGGATGTAATTAAATATTTACAGGAAATAGGCGTAGAAAATTACGAATTGGAAGAGAAAAAGATTATTTCTGATACAATAAAAAATAGTATTGACAGAATAAGTTTAGAAATTCAAAGAACAATTGATTATTATAATAGATTTATTAAAAAAGGGAGCATCAATCGTATTTATATAACAGGAAAATTAAACAATATTAAAGCGCTAACAAAATATTATAGTAAACTTTTTAATATCAAAACTGATTTAATAATTACTGAACAAAATATAAAAGAAACTGATTATGATTTAGATAACTTTGATTACCTTACAGAAATATTAGGGGCGTTTTATGAGCTATAAAAAAGTTAAAGCTTTAAACCTTGTCCCTCAGCAACTTAGATATGATTATGTAAAAGATTTGATATTAAGGGGTTCAATCGCTTTTATCTGCTGTTTGACGCTTCTAATAATTTTTGATTACTTGTATTTTTCATATAAAAATAGTTTCCTTCAAAAACAGCTGAAACAATTAACTGCATATAATGAATCTCTATTAAAAGAAATAAATTCATTAAACCAATATGAAAAAGAATATAACAAATTAAAAAAAGAATTAACAAATGCTAATAAAACAAAAAATGAATTAAAGTTATTTTATCCATGTGAAAACTCATCACTTTTATCTACCATAATTGCACTTTCATCAAAATCTAAGGATATATATTTCAATAAGCTTTCATATAACAATGGCCAAATAACCATTGATGGGTATGCAATGTCCTCATCTGCATTTTATAAATATTATAAAAAACTTGAACATGAAAAAGATATAAAGAATGTCAAATTTCAATTTATTAAAAAAACAGAAAAAGGAAGATATAACTTCAAAATAATTATGGAGCCTAAAAAGATAAATGAAATCAGCTAAAAGAAGTCATATTATAATTCTTACTTTACTGATAAGTATACTTACTATAGCAATTTATTTTAAATATATCAGAGTAATACAAATCAAAAAATACAATTTACTTAAAAAAAATATTGCAGATATTGAGCGGAAAATTGACACCAATATTTCAACTTTCTATAGTAAAATTGCAAATATTGATAAAATAATTAGCATCAAAAAAAATTTAATAAACATAAAAGAATCATTGGCACAAATAAAAACACACATTAGTAATAAATCAATAGTTTCTTCATTAATAAAAAAAGTAATTTTGGATAGCGGTGTAAAAATAAATGAGTTTGCATTTTCGGGTTATGAAGTGAGTAAAGAAAAATATCAAACCTATTATACCATCTCTGTAGAAGGTCGTATATTTAACATTTTAAGACTACTAGAAAATATTGAGTATGAAATTGACTGGCTTATCCTTAATGATTATAATTTATTATTCAAAGACAACGGCTTCGTTGAAATGACATTTAGTTTGACTGCTTATGGAAGAGTGAAATGAGAGTTTTAGTTTTACTACTATTAACAAATTCACTTTTATTTGCTTGGGATATGACTGATATACCAAAAAATAATTTTTATTTTATAAATAAATACAACTTTATTGCTCCTGTGGCAAAAAAAGAAATTCCTAGCAGCATAAATTCTATTACTAAAAATCATCAGCTGAAATTAACCGGAATAATAAAAATGGATAATATTTTCTATGCTATAATTAATGGTGAAAATTATAAAATCGGTGATGCAATTAAGGGGTTTAAAATTATAAGTATTAATATGGAAAAAGTTGTATTAGAAAAAAATAGAAAAAAGGTTGAGCTCTATGTGGGTAAAAATTAAAAGCTTAATAATAATTTTGATATTTACATCGATTGTTTATGCAGTAAATCTTGAGAAAGAAATTTCTGTCAACTTTAAGGGAGCAGATATCAAGGATGTTATTATAACTTTATCAAAACTTTCTGATACCAATGTAATTTTACCAAAAAATATAAGTGGTTCGGTTACCTTACACCTTGAAAATATACCTTTAAAAGAGGTTTTTGACAATATTGCGAGACAATTTAACCTTAGCTACGAAATGAAAAATAATATTATCTATTTCTATTCTACTGGTATTAAAGAAAATAACATCATCCCACTTGTGGATTATTTTTATTCTCCAAAAAACATAAATTTAAATGATTTGGTCAAAATATTAAATAACTTTAAAAGTGAACGAGGCAAAATTGTAGTAGATAAATATAGTGGAACATTGATAATCACTGACACTAAAGAATCCATTGAAAAAATAAAATATTATATCAGCAAAATAGATGTTCCAATCAAACAGGTAATGATTGAAGCTAAAATTGTGGAAATTTCAAAAACAGGCAGCCGTGAACTTGGAATTCAATGGTCAGCAAATACAAATATCAACTCAACAAATATAAATTTTCCAAATACCATTACCATTGGTGGTGGCACTACAACAGGATATATGGTAAATCTACCTGTAACTGACCCAACAGGTAGTTTAAGCATTCTTTTAGGAAACTACTCAGGTTCTTTTATTTTAGATGCTAAGCTACAAGCTCTAGAACAAGAAGGACTCGCAAAAATAGTTTCCCAACCAAAAATTGTAACTCTAAACAACAAAGAAGCAAAGATCGAAAGTGGTTTTGAATTTCACTACAAAGTCATAGGTAATGATGATACAGATGTAAAATCTGACGAAGCAAAACTTTCTCTCACTGTTACTCCGCAAGTTACCCCTGATAACAATATACTTTTAAAAATTGTTGTAGATAAGAGTGAACTTGATTTTTCAAGGACAGTTGATGGGTACCCACTTAAATATACACGCAAAGCCGAAACATTTGTAAAACTTAAAGATGGGGAAACAACTGTAATTGGTGGGCTTGTTCAGGAAAAGAAATCAAAAAGCGTTTCCAGTGTTCCTGGGTTGAGTAAAATCCCATTAATAGGCTGGCTATTCAAAAGCAAATCTAACACTAATGATTTAAATGATCTGGTTATATTCATCACCCCAAAAATTTTAAAGGAATAATTATGAAATTTAAAAATATCCGAATCGGTGATTTGTTAATTTCAAAAGGATATTTAACAGAAGCTCAACTTAAAGTTGCACTGGAAGAACAAAAAAAAACAGGAAAAAGATTAGGTGAAGTCCTTGTTGAGTTGGGCTATATCAATGAACACACATTGTTAGAAATCCTATCAGAACAACTTAGCATTGAAAAAATAACATTAGATGAACTTGAATTAAACAGTAGCTTAAAAAATCTTGTTCCAGAAAATATCGCAAGAAAATATAGGGTGATCCCTATAAAGGTTGATGCAGACAGGTTGTATGTCGCAATGAGTGATCCTAGCAACCTAATGGCAATAGATGAGCTTTCTAGGGTAACTCGTAAAGACGTTATCCCTATGCTTATCTCAAATGATGAATTTCTTGCTGCTTTCAACAAAATTTATGGAGGAGAAGATCACCTATATAAAATAGCTAAAGATGTTGAAGAACAAATTTCAAGATTATCTCAAGATGAAGAGCTTCTTGAAACACTTGCAGAAGATTCCTCAGCAATTAACCTTGTAAACAGTATTATTGCTAAAGCCATCAACGAAAAAGCATCTGATATACATATAGAGCCTGATGAGGATGTTCTTAGAGTTCGTTTTAGAATTGACGGGCTATTACATGAAATTTTAACCTTAAACAAAATGCTTGCACCTACTATTATTTCACGAATAAAGATTATGGCGAATATGAATATTGCAGAAAAAAGAATTCCTCAAGATGGACGTTTTAAAATAAAAATAAATTTTAAAGATATAGATTTTAGAGTATCCACATTGCCAACAAATTTTGGTGAAAAAGCAGTTTTAAGAGTTTTGGACAGAAGTAGAGCTCTCTTGGAATTACATCGCATAGGTATGGATACTCATTCACTAGAAATATATGAATCTTTAATTTCAAAACCTTATGGAATTATTTTAATATCTGGTCCTACAGGTAGTGGTAAAACTACTACACTATATGCCACATTAAACAAACTAAACTCTATCGATAAAAATATTATAACAATTGAAGATCCTATTGAATACAACTTTAAACTTATTAATCAGGTTCAAGTGGATGAAACTGCCGGTGTAACTTTTGCGTCTGCTCTCCGTTCCATTCTTCGTCAAGATCCTGATATTATTATGGTGGGTGAAATCAGGGACAAAGAAACTGCTCAAATTTCTATACAAGCATCTTTAACTGGTCATCTAGTTCTTGCAACAATACATACAAATGATGCTGTGAGTAGTGTGGTAAGGCTTGTTGATATGGGAATTGAACCATATCTTGTTTCCTCCTCTTTAGTAGGTGTAGTAGCTCAGCGTCTTGTTAGAAAAGTATGTTTAAACTGTGCAGTAGAATATACCCCAAGTGAAGAATTATTAAAAAGAATAGATGCTAAATATCAAAATGTAAAATTTGTACGTGGTGAAGGATGTCATGAATGCCATTATACAGGGTACAAAGATAGAATCGGCATATATGAAGTATTAAAACTAGATTCAACCTTGAGAGAAATGATAAGCAACAATGCAAATACTGAGGAAATTAAAAAATATGCATTGCAAAGTGGTTTTCGGACTATGTTTGATTCTGGAATGAAACTTGCCTCTGTTGGTATTACTACTTTAGAGGAAGTTTTAAGAGTTACAACAATAGAAAACGAATAAAATTAATTAGTTAGCACTTTTTGTTTAACAAAAACTATAATAAAATAATTATTTTTGTTTGAAATAAAAGTAAAAAACGCTTTGCAATTGGATGAACTCAGCACCTCGAATGTTTTTTAAGCTCTTTTGATATTTGACAAAAGGTAAGAATAAAAACAACAAATGGATAATTTACATCGAAATGTTAGAAGTTTTATCGGAAAGGATTTTTTCAGTCTTAAATATTTAATCCTTCTTCAAATTCATTGAAATTATTACATATTTCTTGTAAATCATATTATATGAATGAACTAATTTTAGATCGCTATAAGAAAATAGATTTTTTATCCACGACACCATCGGGCGATTCATATCAAGCTATTGATACAAATTTTAACAGAAAAGTTCTTTTAAAAATAATTCCCAAAACATCTAACGACTTAAATAAAAGATTTCGCAACTTAATCACTACAGCAGGTCAAATCATCCATCCCAACGTATTGACCATTCTTGATTATGGAGAAGATGAAAAATATTTTTATTTGATTCAAGAGTTTATTGATACAAAAAATGATTCTTTAACATTATCTAAAATTAAACAATTAGATGATAATGACAAAATAAATATAGTCACAGATATAATTGATGCGCTACAATTTGCAAAAGAAAGTCATATTATCCATAAAAATCTTTACTTTGATTCATTATTCCTCACAAAATCACTAAAAATTAAAATAGACAATTTTAACTTGGAAAGAGTAATCACAAAAAATAATCTTATTAGCGAATTAGGCTTTTCTACGTCTTCTCCCCCATTTATACCACCAGAAAAAATCAAAGGAAAACAGTCTACATACCTATCAGATATTTTTCAACTAGGATGTATTATTTACACCCTATTCACAGGAATTTACCCTTTTGGAGAAAAAATAAACGATGAAAATATACAGAAAATAAAGCTTTTAAAATACCCTGATTTGAATCTTTTCTCAAATTTAAATAATAACATTAAACAAGCTATTAGAGCCTGTTTAAAATTATCTCCTGAACAAAGAATTAATAGCTACACTGAACTTTTAAAGTTATTAACCGAAACAGACAAAAAATCTGTCACAATTGCAAAAGAACCTTTTAATATCATCGAACTTGATAATAAGCTGTATTTAATTGTTAATGATAATAACATCTCACCTGAAACAATAGAAGATTCACTAATAAATGAAGGCTATATCATACACAACAATGATAAGATCTTAGAAGCCATAAAATTTTCAAATGGCTCCCCTTATTTAATTTCAGAATTTACCCAAAAAATTGATTTAAAAAAATTCAAGGATGTTGCAATAGAAATTACTCCTGACAAAATTAATGCATTTATTACACTTCCAAAAAATTATGACTTTACAAAAGATGAAATTATCTATTTCTTAAAAATGAATAACATAAAATATGGTATCGATGAAAAAGCTATTGATAAATTAATTCACAAAAAAGACAGACTACGTATTCCTGTCGCTAAAGGTAAACCTCCAATAAATGGAAATGACGCATTTATAATCTATTTTTTCGAAAAGGATAACATATTAAAACCAAAAGAATCAGATTCAGACAGAGTTGATTTTAAAGAAATAAACTTTATTCAACCAGTAAGAAAAAATGATATCCTTTGTATTAAAATCCCATACACAGAGGGTATAGACGGAATAGACATTTACGGCAATAGGATAAAAGCAAAACCTGGAAAAGATATTAAGCTACCAGTTGGAAAAAATACATATGTCAGTTCAGATGGATTAAAATTAATTTCTACTGTGGATGGACAGATTACATTTAATGGAAAACATGTTAATGTGGTAGAAGTGATAATTATCCATCAGGATGTAGACTATTCTGTGGGCAATATCAATTATCATGGTGATGTTATAATAAATGGAGATGTTTTAAGCGGATTTAATGTTATAGCTGGCGGAGATATCAAGATTAATGGTATTGTTGAAGGGTGTAAGGTTGTTTCAGAAAAAGGGACAATAACTATCAAAGGTGGTATTTTTGGGAAAGAAAAAGCTAAAATTCAAGCATTAAAAAAAATCACTGCAGAATTTGTACAGGATGCCACATTAATATGTGAAGGAGATATAGAAGTTCTTGATTATGTGAGAAATAGTAATGTTATTTGTAGTGGATATTTTAAATGCACAAAAAAAACGGGAACAGTTCACGCATGTTCAATTACTTCTTCTGATTTCATTGAAGTGGATATTGCAGGAACAATTCCATACACAAAAACTTTTTTAAAGATAAATCCACTTCATCAAGTTATAATAAAAAATAAAATTAATATTTTAAATGACAAAAAAGAGAAATTAACAGAATCATTTAATTATATTAAAGAACAGTTAAAAAAAATTATCATTAAATATGGAAATGTTGAGGACGCTCTTTTGGATAAAGAATATAAATTATATGTAGAAAGAATGAAAACTGTTGAAGATAAACTTCACTATATAAATGAACATTTACTTTTATTAGAAGACTTATTTGAACGATCAATTAAACACACATCTTTCATTAAAATTAACAAATCATTATACACTGATGTCACATTGAGAATTGGTAATTATTCTATAAAAACAACAAAAGACCACACTGGTCTACATATTATAAAAGTAGAAAAAGGACAGTTAACACTACCAGAGGAGGAATCATTATGAATAAAATAACAGTAAAGCTTGTTGAAGAAAAAATTAATATCCAAAGCTTATATGATGAGTTCTACAACGAACTTAATGATTCTACAGGTACAATACTCATTCATCATGGAAAAGCAAAATATCCAGGAAAACATAAAAAAGATTATAGCAAAATAAGACTTTTTATTAAAGATGAACAAGCCTATGAAAAAATTTATGAATTTACTGAACACACATTTCAAGAATACAATTTAAACAAAATATTTGTATATCATCAAATAGGTACGATTGATAAAAATGATACTATCCTTTTTTTAGCAGTTGAAGCAAAAGACAGAGATAGTGCTTTTAATGCAGTAAGAAAGATTTTAGAATTTATTAAAGCTGAAACATTAATCGGCTTAGAAGAAATTTAAATATTAACAACTTGCTACCATATTTTTTTATAAACTGTTCTACCAATGTAGTAAAATAGAAAACCACTCACTACCCCTCCAATTAAATCCATCCCATAATGGTATCCGCAATACACCGTAGCCACAGAAAGGGATGGCACAAGAATTAACATCACTTTATAAAAAGCCCCTTTCACCTTCTTTAAATTCATTAGACATAATATGGCTATACCAACATGTGATGAGGGGAATGCTCCGCCGTCAATCTCCTGAGTTAGATATATATAATCAACAATTTTCTTAAAAATATACCCTCCTCTTGCATATATATCCACATAAGTCCTACCACCTATAGCAGGGAAATAAATAAAAATTGTATAATAAAGATAAAAAGAAAAACAAAGCGTAAACATATATTCAAGAATATACTCACTTCTTTTCAAATCATCTGTTTTTAATTTCATAAATATATAAACAAAAGTTAGCGGCACCATAAAATAATAAAAAGCATAAGAAAAATGAAAATACTCTGATACCAACTTCTGTGGAAACAGTTCATAAAGCCAAAAAATGGGTGATTTACCAAAAATTATGCTATCCCATTTCAATAATAACTCATCAAAATACCCTTTATAAAAAATTTGATTTAATCTTCCCGTTTCTTGATAAATAAAAGAAAACAGCAAAATTGGATAAAACAAATGAATCAACCTGAGTAACTCTTTCTTACCATTATCATATTTACTTAATAAAAAAATAAAGAGTAAACCTACTAAATGAAATAGAATATGCCAGTGAGCATTACTAATACTGCCATAATGAGTAGTAACAATAAAAATTACAAAAACAAAATAAGTAATGGTAAGAAAATCATGAGGTAGAAACCTATAACCATTTGTTTTCTTTATACCATATGTACGTCTCTTCAAGGGCAACCTCAATGGGAGTTTCTCGATACTTAATAAATTTTTTTATTTTACTATTATCACAAATCCAGTTACCTGCCACAATTTCCCGCACTTTATCGATAGAGAAAATATCTGCTTTCCCCACAATTTTTGCCTTTATTTCATTTAAAAATGCAAAAACAAACGCAATCATTTCGGGTATTTTAACAAATTTAATATTTTTTTGCATAATTTTTGCAATAATATTCATAAAATCTGTTTGAAGTATAGGATTATCAGCAGAAACAAAAAATATTTCTCCACTTGTCACATCAACTTTTGTAAGTTCTAAGATAGAATAGACCAAATCTTTCACAAAAACATAACTAAACTTACTATTTTTAACAATTGGAGCTATGCCACTTTTTACCATTTTAAAAGTTTTAAAAAAATCCGAATCATAAGGGCCAAAAACGGCAGGTGGTCTTACTATAACAATACAAATTTTATCTTTATATTTTAAAACCTCTTTTTCAGCTAATAATTTGCTCTTACCATATATACTTACAGGCTCACACTCATCATCTTCTTTGACAGCTCTATTTCCAGCAGCAGCCTGAGATGAAACAAGGATGAATCTTTTAACTCCAGCCTTTACAGAAGCCTCTATTAACTTTTTACTCCACTCAACATTCACCTTAAAATAATCTTGCTTATTGATAGTTTTCGTACATCCAGCAATATGGATTACAGTATTTATATCCTCAGGAATTACAATTTCCTTATCAGATGCAATATCAAAGGGAATAAAATTGGCAAAGCCTACATTTCTTCTACCCATAACATAAAATTCATCAGGACTCAGCTTCTCAATAAGATTTTTCCCTATAAAACCCGTAGCACCAGTAATCAGATAAATATCACACCCCTATAAATAAATTGACATTAAATCCCTTGCTTTAAAAACTTTGAAATTATAATTGTCTACGTTAATTTCAAATTTATCAGAATCCGGATAAAAATGAGAAAATAAAAGATTTTTTACACCTGCATTAATAGCTACTTGCAATACTTCATCATAAGACATATGTCCCTCTATTACATCTCCCTTTATCTTTCCACAATCAGCTACAAACAAATCCGCTTCATTAACATGAACAATTAAATCATCAAAGTACTCGGAGTCACCAGTGTAAACAATTTTCTTCCCATCAATGTAAAGTTTTATACCAACAGATTCATCGGTATGTACCGTTTTAAATAGTTCATATTCAAAATCATCAAAAGAAAATTTTGTATCTTCAACAATTTTTATATCAATTTCAGGCTCTATCCAGTGTCCAAGTATTTTTCTAAACCCATTTATATAACTTTCTAACCCCTTAAATCCAAAAATAGTTACAGGATTATTAGAATATGAAGTTATACTCTTTCTAGCAAAAAGAAAATGTATAATACCCATAAAATGATCAGGATGTTTATGAGAAACAAAAATATAATCTATCTCATCGGCAAGAACCGATACCTTTTCAAGCCTATCAAGCAAACAGAATCCAGCATCAAGAATAATCTTTTTGTCATTATATTCAAGAAGATAGGATGCAGAACTCCTATTTTCATACTGAACAGCCGAACCAGAACCCAAAATTGTAAATTTAACCATTTTATCTCATACCCTTTTATTTTTACACAACATATGATATATAAAAAGTAATAAATTGATGCAACATAAAATATTTTTGGACGGGGGTTGAAGTGACTTTAGGTTATATAATTATCGGATTAATCATTTTATTATTTCTTATGCTTATCTATTATTATAATAAATTTGTTAAACTGAAAAATCAGGTAGATGAATCTTGGAGTGGAATTGACGTACAACTTAAAAGAAGATATGACCTTATACCAAACTTAGTTGAAACTGTAAAAGAATACGCTAAGCATGAAAAAGAAACTCTTGAAAATGTAGTAAAAGCAAGAAATATGGCAATGAATGCTAAAAATGTAGAAGAAAAAGCCCAAGCTGAAAACATGCTTACAGGTGCTTTAAAAACTATTTTTGCTCTTGCTGAAAATTACCCTGATTTAAAAGCCAATAAAAACTTTTTGAATCTTCAAAATACTCTTTCTGAAATAGAGGACAATATTCAGAATGCAAGGAGGTATTACAACGCTGTCGTTAGAGATTACAATATACTTTGTGAAGCCTTCCCATCAGTAATTATTGCAAATATGTTTGGCTTTAAAAAACGTGAATTCTTTGAAATAGAAGAAGCTGAAAGGAAAAACGTTAAAGTAAAATTTTAACAAATTTGTGAGAGTGAATAGTGAAAGTGAAGGTGAAAACATTGCTTTCTATCATACTCGCAAGGATACCTAATTTTAAGGGGATAAAATGAAAAGATTATTAATCTTCTTTGTAATATCACTACTATTTGCTTTTTCAAGTATAGCAAAAGCAGAATATTTTTACATAAAAGATTACGTAGTAAACATTTTTATCAATAAAAACTCCGTTATTGATGTGGAAGAAAAAATATTAGTTCATTTCAACTCCCCTCGTCATGGTATTTTTAGAAAAATCCCCTACAAATATCATGTAGAAAATAAAGATGATGATCTTAACAGACCGTTTATTTACGGCAGTACTTATAAAATTAAAATTTATGATGTTGAAGTGGATAACTTTAATTTTACTACTTACAAGAAAGGTAATTATTTTTTCATAAAAATTGGTAGTGCTAATAAATTTGTGAGTGGTGATGTTCGTTATATTATCAGATATAAAATTTATGGTGCCATCAATTTTTTTGATGATCATAGTGAATTTTACTTCAATGTTATCGGTCAGGAATGGCCTGTCCCAATAGAAAAAGCAAGTTTCAATATCCAGTTTCCTGATAATTATAAACCTGCTGAAGAAAAATATTTTATAGTGACAGGAAGATACGGGGAAAGGAAAAAAGATATATCTTATCTTGTAAGAGAAGGGTTAATAACTGGAGAAACAAATCGTACCCTACCACCAAAAAACGGTATCACAGTAGGAATATGGTTTCCACCGAATGTTATTTCAAAAGGATCTTTTTTCTCTAGACTTTCTTTTATTATTCTCAACAATAAAATCTATCTATTGCCTTTAGTGGTTTTTATCGTAATGTTCATACTCTGGTATCTTTTCGGAAGAGATAAAAATATCATAAGAATTGTGCAATACAAACTACCAGAAAATATTACCCCTGCAGAAGCCGGTGTATTGATAGATGATAAAACTGATAACAGAGATTTGATTTCTCTCATTTTTTATTGGGCGGCAAACGGCTATCTGGAAATTGAAGAAACGGAAGATAACGGCTTAATACTCAAAAAGAAGGATTACATATTGAACAAGTTGAAAGATTTACCTGAAAATGCAAAATCTTTTGAAAAAACTATATTTTACGGATTATTTCCTGGCTCCACAAAAAGTGTCAGAGTCAGTACATTGAAAGATCAATTTTATATTTATATGAATGATGCGAGAGAACAATTAAATAGTGAAATGACTCTACAGGACTATTATGAATCATCTTCCCAAACCTTAACGACTATATCATACTTTGCAGCAGTTGTTATGTTTTTCATCGGTATCGGATCAGGTGTATTATTTCAACGTATGGACTATCTTATTGCCCTAATCATTTCAGCCTTAATTACCTTTATCTTTGCCAGAATAATGCCCAAAAAAACGGATAAGGGTGCAAAAGTCTATCAGCTTGTTGATGGATTTAGAGAATTTATCGAAAGAGTTGAAAAACCAAAATTAAAGGTCCTTCTTAAACAAGATCCTAATTACTTTGATAAAATTCTTTCTTATGCTGTAGCTCTTGGTATAGAAGATAAAGTTGCAGAAAAATTCAAAGACCTGATAACTGAACCTCCAAAATGGTATAGAAGCACATCGCATCGCAGATTCAGTACTGTATATTTTGTTCACAGTTTAAATGATTCTATGAAAGTTATGAATACAGCTTTTACTTCATCACCACAATCCAGCAGTAGCGGTAGTGGATTTTCCGGTGGGGGTGGAGGAGGATTTTCAGGTGGAGGATTCGGTGGTGGCGGTGGAGGTAGCTGGTGAAAATTTCGCTTTTTGTTGACAACTACACAGGTTACAAATTTATTGAGCTTTTAATAGAAAAAAAAGATTTTGATTATAAGATATATACCTATCATCCTAATTTTAAAAGGTCACAAAAGATTTATGATTTTTCTAAATTTGCTAAATATTTCAACATTACCTATCTTGCAAGTAACCGTTATGAAAATTGTAAAACCAAGATAAAAAACTGTGATTTTGCCCTCTGTATTGACTGGACAAAGGATTTCTTCACTAATTCAAACTACCCTTTTTGCACACTTTATTATCACCCTTCCCTCTTACCAATGTACAGAGGATATGGCGCCATTTCTGAGCAATTTTATAGAGGAGTTGTAAAAAGTGGGTTAACCATCTACCTACCAAATGAAAAGGTAGATGCTGGAGATATAATATATCAGAAGAAAATTAATATCCAGTTTACAGATTATCCAGTAGATTTCATAAACAAGTGTATTGTTGAGCTTTACCACTTTTTGAATTTATTAAAAAACAATCAAATTAATTTAAATGAGAAGAAAAAACAAAATGAAAATCTTTCTTTTTACCTTGTGAGAAAAAGACAGAAAGATGCCTTAATAGACTTTAACAAATCAGCTTACGCAGTTTACAACCACATCAGAGCTTTTTCTCACCCTTTTTTCGGTGCACATGCCTTCATTAATTCTGAAAAATTTATAATCTGGAAATGTGCAATCGAAAAATGGGAAGGAAATTTTGGCACACCAGGAGAAGTTATTGAAAAAAATAAAAATGGCATTGAAATAGCGTGTGGTAGCGGCAGTATATTTGCACATACTATTGAAATAAACAATCAGCTTTTTAAGTATGAAGACATCCCCATTGAAAAAAATAGCCTAATAAACCAACTTTAAATAAATCAGCTACACATTATCAGCGTTAGCGAAGCAATCTCACCACTACGACACACATTATTCGTCATTGCGAGCGGTAGCGAAGCAATCTCTTGTGTGAAAGATGAGAGTTGTCGACGAAAAAGATTGCTTCGGGACTACATCCCTCGCAATGACGAAGGAGGATCACTTCGTCGCGCTATCGCTTTTCGCAAAAATGCATTAGACCTTGAACCTAAATTAGTAGCCACTGATAAAGGGTAACTATTCAAATTCTTACACAAAAATAGTTGCACTATGAGAAAATTCTTGACTTATTAAACAATGTTTTATATTACTTAACCGTGCGGTTAAATATTTTTTAACTATTTGTGGAGGTTTTTATGAAAAAATTAATTCTTATATTGTTAATGGTTATTTTCAGTATTACTTCAGTTTTTGCTAAAATAAAGATAGGTGCCTTGTTAGCCATATCTGGTCCTGCCTCACATATCGGCAAACCAGCTGAAATCATAATTAAAACACTTACAGAAAATTTTAACAAAAAAAATAATTTAAACGAACAAATAGAACTGGTTATCTATGACACAAAAAGCCAGCCAAAAATTGCTATACAGTTTGCAAAAAAATTAATCAATAAAGATAAAGTGGATGTAATTATAGGACCCAATACTACAGGAAGCGCTCTTGCTATTATCCCTTTTGTCCAGAAAGCTAAAATCCCAACAATGACTCTCGTAGGCGGCACATCAGTAGTTGAACCAGTTAAAAAATATGTTTTCAAATCACCTCAAAAAACATCTACTGCAATCAAGAAAATTAAAGAGTATTTACTAAAACATAATATAACAAGGATTGGTGTAATAGCAGACTCTGGAGGATTTGGTCAGGATGGAATAAAGTCTTTGAAAAAAAATGCAAATGGATTGGAAATTATTGGAATTGAAAAATTTCATAAATCTGATGCAAACATGACATCTCAACTTGCAAAGCTGCTAAAAAAGAAACCTCAAGCAATTTTAGCATGGACTGTAGGTTCAGCTGGAGCAAAAATAGCCAAAAATTTAAGACAGCTTGACAAAGAAGTTTTACTAATCCAATCACACGGTCTGGCAGACTATTATTACATAAAATTAGCTGGCAATTTTGCAGAAAACTCAATTCTCCCAGCTACAAAGTTTATAGTGGCTTCTCAGCTACCTGACTCAGACCCTCAAAAGAAAATTTTAATTGATTTCAATAATCAGTTCGGAAAGTTAATAGAAAATTCTTCTGTTCATTCAGTTTATGCCTATGATGGGTTTAATCTAATAATTGAAGCATTTAAAAAATCAAAAGAAAAAAATATTCCTTTAGTAGATGCTTTGGAATCCATCAAAAATTATGTTGGAGTAACAGGAGTATATAATTTGTCAAACAAAGATCACTGTGGACTTGATGAATCTTCTATGGTAATTATAAAAGTAAAGGATGGTAAGTTTATATTGATAGTATAGGAGGATGTCATGTCCACATTTAAAGCAATGGTCGTATATGAAAAAGGAGAAAAATTTGAAAGGATTATTGAAGAAAAAAATATCTCTGATTTACCAGACAATGAAGTTCTAATTAGAGTAAAATATTCATCTCTCAATTATAAGGATGCTCTTTCTGCCACAGGACACAAAGGCGTTACTAAGAATTATCCTCATACACCAGGGATTGATGCAGCTGGAATAGTTGAAAATTCAAAATCTGACAAGTTTAAAAAAGGTGACGAAGTAATCGTTATAGGTTATGACCTTGGAATGAATACACCAGGTGGTTTTGGCCAATACATCTCCGTTCCTGCTAATTGGGTGGTAAAAAAACCTGATAACCTTACTTTAAAACAAGCAATGATTTTTGGTACAGCTGGATTTACTGCAGCAATGTCTGTGGATAAACTTATAAAGTATGGTACAAAAAAAGGAGGCAAAATTCTTGTTACCGGCGCAACAGGAGGTGTGGGATCAATAGCTGTAAGTATTCTTGCTAAAGAGGGATTTTATACCGTTGCAGCCACTGGAAAACTATCAGAAGAAAATTTTCTAAAGACTCTTGGAGCACAAGAGGTTGTTAATAGAGATGATATTATTGATGAAAAAAGGCCTCTACTGAAAGAAACATGGGATGGAGTAGTGGATACTGTTGGTGGTACTATACTTTCATCAGCCATAAAAGCTTTAAAATACGGATGTTCTGCCACATCCTGTGGTCTTGCACAATCTCCAAAACTTGATTTAACAGTTTTCCCTTTCATACTAAGAGGGGTTAATTTGCTTGGTATTGATTCTGTGGAATGTTCGATAGATTTTAAAGAATATATATGGAACAAAATAGCTAAAGAATGGAATATTGAATTTCCAGAAGGATTTTACGAAGAAGTTTCTTTAGAAGGTCTAAACGAAAAAATTGATTTAATTTTGAAGGGTAAAATAAAAGGTAGGATTTTAGTAAACTTAGAAAAATAAAGGCGCGAATACTCGCGCCTTTTTATAATACAATATTTTCTTTATATTCTCCAAATACATTTTTAAGAGACTTTATAATCTCACCAAGAGTAGCATAACATCTTGCACATTCAATTATTTTAGGCATCAAGTTTTCATTAGATTTTGCTGCTTCTTCAAGCTTTTTTAATGCATTTTGCACAGCCAAATTATCCCTTTTCTCTCTAAGAGCTTTTAACTTCCTTTTCTGATTCTCTTCAACAACAGGGTCTATCTTCAAAATATCCTGTGGTGGTTCCTCCTCAATCTGATATTTATTCACACCCACCACAATCTGCTCCCCTTTTTCAATCATAAGCTGATATTCATAAGCACTGTTCTGAATCTCTTTCTGTACATACCCCATTTCAATAGCCCTAATCATACCACCAAGCTCTTCAATCTTATTTATATATTCCTCAGCTTTCCTTTCAATTTCATTTGTCCAGGTTTCTATAAGATATGAACCTGCGAGTGGATCAATAGTATCGGCCACACCACTTTCATGGGCAATAATTTGCTGAGTTCTCAAAGCAATCCTAACCGATTTTTCTGTTGGAAGAGCAAGAGCTTCATCAAAAGAGTTTGTATGAAGTGATTGAGTACCACCCAAAACTGCAGCAAGGGCTTGAATTGCAACCCTCACTATATTGTTTTCTGGTTGCTGTGCTGTAAGAGTACTACCAGCTGTCTGAGTATGAAATCTAAGCATGCATGACCTAGGATTCTTAGCCCCAAACCTTTCTTTCATAATTTTGGCCCAGAGTCTTCTTGCTGCCCTGAACTTTGCAATTTCCTCAAGAAAATTATTGTGACCATTAAAGAAAAATGACAATCTACCAGCAAAATCATCCACATTCAAGCCAGCTTCAATAGCAGCTTTAACATATTCCATACCATCTGCTAAAGTAAAAGCCACTTCTTGCACTGCAGTGGACCCAGCCTCTCTAATATGATAACCGCTAATACTTATTGTATTCCACTTAGGTACATGATCTTTACAGAATGCAAAAATATCAGTAATTATCCTCATCGACTCTTTAGGAGGAAAAATATACGTTCCTCTTGCAATATATTCCTTTAATATATCATTTTGTATTGTTCCGCTTAATTTTGTAGAGGAAACTCCTTGCTTTTCTCCCACCGCAATGTAAAAGGCAAGCAAAATAGCTGCTGTAGCATTAATTGTCATAGATGTGGAAACTTTATCAAGAGGAATACCATTAAATAGAATCTCCATATCTTCTAAAGAATCAATGGCAACCCCTACTCTTCCCACTTCACCTTCTGCCATGGGATCATCAGAATCGTAACCAATTTGTGTAGGTAAATCAAAAGCTACGGATAATCCCATCGTTCCCTGCTGTAACAAGTAGTGATAACGTTTATTTGATTCCTCAGCTGTTGCAAACCCAGCATACTGTCTCATTGTCCAGAATCTACTTCTATACATCGTGGGTTGTACGCCCCGTGTAAAAGGATAAAGTCCCGGATAACCAAGCTGATTATCATAATCCAAATCTTTAATATCTTCAGGAGTGTAAAATGGCTTAATTTCAATGCCACTTGTTGTCTGAAATTTTTCTTTTCTTTCAGGAAATCTTTCAATAGACTTTTTATAAATCTCTTCCCACTTTTTTATCATAACTCCTCCTACAAAAAGAAAAAGCCGCATTAAGCGGCTTTTTCTATTCTACAATAAAGAGCTTATCACCAATTGCAACAGTGCTTTCATTAGGATCTTCACTTGCCTCAACAAAAATTTCTGTAATAACCCCCTTCTTAGGAGATTTAATCTCATTCTCCATCTTCATAGCAACAAGAATCATTACAGTTTCACCCTCTTCTACCTCATCCCCCACATCCTTCAATCGCTTCCAGATATAACCAGGCATCTGAGCTTCTATTACCTGACGGCCTTCTAGTGCTGCAGAAGCCCTCATCTTCATAAATCTCTTCATTTCATCGAGAACTTCAACTTTGTAGTTATCGCCATCAACTATTACTTCAAAATTATTCCCATTTTCACTAATTTCTATAGCATAAGATTTTCCATCAATTATCAGAGAGTATACAACTTCATTTATCTGCGCAAAATCCACATTATACTTCTGGTCATCTATTTCAACTTCATAGAGAAAAGGCTCCTTTTCTTCTAAATCAACTTTAATCTCCTCTTCTCTACCTTCAACAGTAACATAGTAATCTCTTTTAACTGGCATGATATCCTCCTAAGCAAGCCTGTTACAAATATTATAAAGTTTACCAGAGCGTTTCCATGTAGATTCACCAACATCAGGTCTTGTTACTGCACGCTCAGCGGCAATCTTCTCAGATAAAAACTGCTTAATAGCTGCAGCAATCACAGGCACAGTCACATCCTCATTTTCTCTTCTCTTTAAATCTTCCATATCAAATTTATTGTCTATAAAACCTGTATCGTAATTTCCTGACAAAAATGTTTCATTCTTCAGTACTCTGATATGGAACGGTATAGAGGTTTTTATACCTGCAATTTTATATTCAGAAAGTGCCCTTCTCATATTTCTTATTGCATATTCTCTATCTTTTCCAACAGTACAAAGTTTGGCAATCATTGGGTCATAGTATAGTGGCACTTCATAGCCCTGATATGCACCGCTGTCCACTCTCACATTTGGACCACCTGGTTCTTCATAAACTGTGATAAGTCCTGGAGATGGAGCAAAGTTGTTAGTTGGGTCTTCAGCGTAAATACGGCACTCAATAGCATGGCCTCTTCTTTGAATATCTTCCTGCTTGTACATTAATTCCTGTCCAGCAGCAACTCTTATCATCTGATTTACAAGGTCAACACCTGTTATCAATTCAGTAACAGGATGCTCCACTTGAAGCCTAGTATTCATCTCAAGAAAGTAAAAATTCTGGTCTGCGCCAACAATAAATTCCAGTGTTCCAGCGCTATAATAGCCAAGTTTCTTCACGGCCTTCACAGCAACTTCATACATTTTTGCCCTTGTCTCATCAGTTATAAACGGAGATGGTGCTTCTTCAATGACTTTCTGGTGCCTTCTCTGTATTGAACACTCCCTTTCAAATAGATGAAGTGCATTTCCATGCTTATCGCCGATAACCTGAATCTCAACATGGTGAGGCTGAACGATAAACTTCTCTATGTAAACTTCACTGCTGCCAAAAGCATTTAATGCCTCGGACTGGGCTGTTCTGAAGGCTGACTCAAGGTCTTCTGGCTTTTCCACGAGCCTCATACCTTTACCACCACCACCATGTACAGCTTTCAACATTATAGGATAGCCAATTTCATCTGCCACCTTTCTAGCTTCTTCTAAATCCTTTACAGGATCTTCCGTCCCAGGTACAACAGGTACACCTGCTTCCATCATAGCCTTTCTTGCACCTGTTTTACTACCCATAAGCTCTATATGCTCTGGAGAAGGCCCTATAAAGATTATTCCAGAATCAGCACAAGCTCTAGCAAAGTCAGCATTCTCTGCATAAAAACCGTACCCCGGATGAATTGCAGCTCCAGTTTTTTTGGCTATATCTATGATTCTATCCATTTTAAGGTAACTTGTATCTGCAGGACTATCAGTAATGCAGTATGCCTCATCGGCATATCTCACATGGGGAGCTTTTCTGTCAGCATGAGTATAAATCGCTACAGTTTCTATCCCCATTTTCCTACATGTCCTAAATACTCTGATTGCTATCTCACCTCTATTTGCAACTAATACTTTTTTTATCTCAGGCATAATCTTCCTCCATACAACTATTAAAGTGGGATATTACCATGTTTTTTAGGCGGATTTGTCTGTCTCTTATTGGCAAGCAATTCGAAAGCCTGTATTAGTTTTGGACGTGTTTGCTCTGGGATAATAACCTCATCAATAAATCCAAGTTCAGCAGCTCTATATGGATTAGCAAAAGTCTCTCTGTATTCGGCAACAAGACGTTTCTTCATTGCATCTGGGTCATCCGACTTAGCAACCTCTTTTGCAAAAAGAATCTGAACGGCACCTTCTGGCCCCATAACTGCAATTTCAGCAGTAGGGTAAGCAAAGTTGATATCACCGCGCACATGTTTAGAGCTTAAAACGTCATATGCACCACCATACGCCTTTCTGGTTATTACAGTTACTTTAGGTACAGTTGCTTCACAGTAAGCATACAGTAGTTTTGCCCCGTGTTTAATAATACCGCCGTATTCCTGCGCAGTCCCTGGCATAAATCCTGGAACATCAACAAAAGTAAGAAGAGGAATATTAAAAGCATCACAAAATCTAACAAATCTCGCACCTTTAATCGAGGAATCTATATCAAGAGCTCCCGCAAGAACTGCAGGCTGGTTTGCAACAATACCAATGGTTTTACCATTCAATCTAGCAAAACCAACGATTAAGTTTTTCGCATAATGCTCATGTATTTCAAAGAAATTGCCATCATCAACAATTTTTAAAATCACATCATGCATATCATATGGTTTATTTGGGTCAGTAGGTACAACATCGTTGAGTGATTTTTCAATCCTGTTAGGGTCATCCTTGCATGGAATTACTGGAGGATCTTCCATATTGTTGGATGGGAGATAACTTAAAAGCTCTCTAATTTTAAGCAGACACTCATCATCATTTTCCGCAGCAAAGTGAGCAACGCCACTCTTCGTATTATGAGTCATAGCACCACCAAGCTCTTCCTTTGTAACCACTTCATTGGTAACAGTCTTTACAACTTCTGGCCCTGTGATAAACATGTAACTTGTTTCTTTAACCATGAAAATAAAGTCAGTCAGTGCAGGAGAATATACTGCACCACCTGCACAAGGTCCCATAATGGCACTAATTTGAGGAATAACACCAGATGCCAATGTATTTCTTAAAAATATGTCTGCATAACCTGCAAGAGAAAGAACACCCTCCTGTATCCTAGCACCACCGGAGTCATTCAAACCGATTACAGGTGCACCAACCTCCATTGCAAGATCCATTATCTTACATATCTTTTTAGCAAACATCTCTGATAATGAACCACCAAAAACAGTAAAATCCTGAGAAAAAACAAATACTGTTCTGCCATTAACCTTACCATAACCGGTTACAACACCATCACCAAGTATTTTGTTTTTTTCCATACCAAAATAGTTACATCTGTGAACTACAAACTTATCAAGCTCTACAAATGTCCCCTTATCAAGCAATTTGTCAATTCGTTCGCGAGCTGTTAATTTCCCCTTTTCATGCTGCTTTTCAATTCTAGCAGGTCCACCACCCAATTCTGCCTGGCGATTTAATTCTTGAAGCTGTTTGATTTTATCTTCCATAAAACTCCCCCTGAGTTTTTTGTTGTAATAATAAAACATAATTTTTATTTTTAGTCAATATAAATTTATTAACAATGGTGCGTTAAAAATTCACAGTTATTACTTAACTATTTATCGTTTTATAATAAAAATCAATTTCTTTATTAGGGATATTTACAGGAACATTATTTTACAGATAATAAACTGCATAGAGTATTCTTAAGGTTTTTAAAAGCTAATTTGATATTCCATTCTTGATGCTTTCTATTACCACAATAATTTGAAATACTTCTTATCTGATAACTATTAATATTATATTTCGCACACACAAGGCCAAATGCAGCACCTTCCATTGATTCAATAGATGCACCAGTTTTATTTTTATATAGTTTGGCCAGTTGATCAGTGGAAGAAAGCAACGATACTGTATTAGCATCTACATGCTTTAAACCATCTACTGTTTTAAATACTGTTTTATTATCCTCACATATTGCAAATCCTATTTCATTTAACATTTTTAAATAATTATCTTCTATCAACCCTTCATCCACAAAGAAGTCGTTTTCCACTGTAACCACATCACCTACATTTAATCCACTTTCTCTATATGCTCCAGCTATTCCTATAAGATAAGCTTCCTCCACATCATGATGATTACAAAAATAATGTGTAGCAGAAATTGATACATTAACTTTCCCAATGCCAGTTACAACAATAGTTATATCATTATATTTTGCATAGTAATAGAAGTTATTGTATTCTAATGATAAATTCGGAAATAATTTTTCATACTCTTTTTTTGTTGGTATAAAAATTACTTTTGACATTTGTAAAAATAAAGTTTCGGAAATCTTTTTTTAGGATAATCCAAATCAAATATTAGCTCACAATCATCAACATTTTTATCTGTGACAAAATAATATTTTTGAAAACTATTCACTGCAGCAGAATAGACCCTTTTTTTACTTATCCTTTCGTAATTAAACATTAATTGTATTGGATTAATTCTGGTATCTACTACTAAAGGCAAATCTTCTTTCAATCTTGTTACCACTTTTTTTGCAGCATCTTTATAGTTATAATAATTTTTCACTTTATAGAACTCATAAACGTGTGTAAAAATTGTAAAAATGAATAAATTTAAAAATAAAATGAGAAAACTAACTGACTTCGTAGCTCTTGCAAAAAATAAAAACAATAACCATCCTACAGAAATTATTAATATCTGAAAATAAAAACCATAATATATTAAAATACAAACTGAAATCACCAGTAAAGAACTAAATACATAAGTTATAATCTTCTTATAATTTGAATTGTATCTTAAATCATTAGATAAAAAATATGAAATAACAATCGCAAAAAATGGTACTGCCGGCATGAAGTATCTTCCTCTACCTCCAGGCAATATAGCCATAATTAAAAAGGAAACTAAAAAAATAACCAAAGAAGAATTAAATAACTCATCTTTAACTCTAAAAGAAAACTTTTTATAAAACATCAACAAAATACTCCATGGAAAAAGAGCTAAGAAAATCCTAAAAGAAAACATAAAAAAATGAGCAATTATTTTTCCAACCCCACCTTTTACACGGTCAACTGCTTGAGAGGAAAAACCTGACAAAAGATTATTAATATCTCCACTAAAATAATACATGCTAAGCCATGCTATAGGTAGTATTAATGATAATATGAAATGTAATAACAAAAACTTAAAATAACTATAAAATTCATTTCTTTTATACAAAAATAAATAGATAATAATACCTGGATAAAAGAACAAAGGTGATACCCCTTTTGTAATTATACCCAACCCCATAAAAATAGATGATACAAAAATAAACTTAAAATTCTTTGGGGATCTAATATAAAAGAAAAAAGCTAACAACGTAAATAAAGTCAACAGTAAATCAGGCTCGGATTTATTACCATAAGAATAAAGCATTAAATAATTAGTCATTGCTATAATCGATGCCATTACAGCAATTTCTTTATTCCTAATAAAAATTAATAGAGAAAGTCCAATTAATAAAAGAGCTAATACAGACGGAAATCTAGCATCAAAATTTGATACATATTTTTCTTTGTAACCTAAAATCGCTATTAACCAATTTTGTAGGGGAGGTTTTTTTATATAAGGTTTTGAATAAACCGTTGGAACAACATAATTTCCACTTAGGAGCATCTCTTGAGCAATAATAGCTCTTCTAGGCTCTTCATGAATTAAAGGTTTTTTTTCAATGTATATCAGTAAATTAAACAAAATTACTATTGCAGTAAAGAAAAAGATAAAATATTTTTTCACTAAAACTCTTCCTTGTAATAATCTGGATAAGTATCAAGTATATTTTTTGAAGCAAGATATAAATAAACTTCATCAAGATAATTTAAGAGCTTTTCTTTATCTTCACTTAAAACACCTTTTAAAATAAACATATTTGAAACATGATTTGAACGAAAAATTATCCCGTTACCATTAATATTTTCAATCATCATTCGAGCTTCTTTTATCAAATGCTTTATCATCGGTTTTTCAATCTTTTCAAAGTAGTTCTTTTTTCTGCGAATAAAAAGAGTAAGCATACCAAGATATTTTGGATTCACATCACTTATCCATTTTGCAGTATCCAAAGCATGAGGTTCACTCAACTTGATTCCCCCACCGCCAAGAATAACCATAATTGAAAAAGCAAATCCTATTTCTTGTAGTTTCAACACCTTTGGCTTTATCTCCTCTGCATCCATCCCTTTATTCATTATCTTCAAAACTTCATTATTAGCACTTTCAAGACCAAAATAAAGCAGATTCAATTTCCTTTTTAAAATCTGGGTCCATTCATCTATTCCTTTAGCTAAAATTGCCTGTGGTCCTGCGTAAGAGCTAATCCTCTCAAGATTTGGAAAGTTAGCATTTATATAATCAAGAATTTCAATTAATCCATCAGTAGGATAAATCACTGCATCCCCATCTGCAAGAAAAATTCTCCTAACAGAGTTTCTCACATAATCTGGTATTGTGTCCACCTCTTTTTTGAAATCTTCAAAACTCTTTAGCTTGAACTTTTTGGTAACATACATTCCACAAAAAGAACACTGATTATAAGAACATCCTTCTGTAATTTGAAATATCAACGAATTAGCTTCACTAGGAGGTCTATACAAAGGGTAGCTATATTCTGGTAAGAAATCTAAACTACTCAGCAGCATACCCTAGACCTTCTAAAATTTCTTTTGTGGCATTATATTTGTTCAATGTATAAAAATGAAGACCTCTAACATTATTCTCAATAAGCTCTTTACATTGTAAAACAGCATATTCTACACCGATTTTATACATATCATCTGGAGTTCTACCCTCAAGCTTCTTTACTAGTTCATCAGGGACTGTTGCACCACACATCTCAACAAATCGCTGAACTTGTGAAAGATTTACTACAGGCATAATACCTGGAATTATTGGAACATCTATCCCCACTTGTACTGCTCTATTTAAAAACTCAAAATAATAATTATTATCAAAAAACAATTGAGTTATTACAAAGTCAGCACCACTATCCACTTTTAATTTAAGATATTCTATATCCTTTTCAAGACTTTCAGATTCCAAATGACCTTCTGGATATCCTGCCACACCAATGGAAAATCCATTTTTTTCACGTATATATTTAACTAACTCGTATGCATAGTTAAAATCTTTTTTAATATCTTCTACAGGAAAATCTTTAGGAATATCACCCCTTAAAGCTAAAATATTTTCAACACCCTCTGCTTTCAATATTTCAAGAATTACATCAATATCACTTTTAGATGACGCTATACATGTCAAATGCATCATAACATTTAAATTATAATCTTTTAGAATTCTAATGGTCCAGTCTACTGTTTTATCTTTTGTACTACCACCAGCACCATAAGTTACAGAGACAAAATCAGGATTATAATTTTTTAAAATATCTATAGTATCAAACAATATCTTTTCATTTTCTACCTTTTTAGGCGGAAAAAATTCAAATGATAAAGTCATTTTTTTACTTTCCAATATCTCAGATATCTTCAACCCTAACCTCCTGCTAATTGAATAACCGCTTTTATACTTATTATATCATTTGACTTCAACTATTTTTTATGAAATATTTAATTATGCTGGAAAAAATTTACAAATCAATTTTTAAACTTTTTATCCTTTATTTAGTTGTTTTAAATTTTCTTTGCTTTATTACTACATTTAATCCAAAAGCACTAATCAATCCTTTTTTTATAAAAAATCGGACTATCAGTGTTTACCTTCTACTAAAACATATAATTTTCGAATCAGGAATACCTGTAAAAATAAGAGATATGGAAAAAATTAATAAAACTGTAAATCAAGTCGCTGAAAAATATAGTGTTGATCCAAAACTCATCCATGCAATAATCAAGGTAGAGTCAAAATACAATCCATTTGCTATATCAAGAACAGGTGCTATGGGATTAATGCAGATTATGCCGATTACGTTTTTTGAAATGGGCTTTAAAGACCCGTTTAATATCGAAGAAAACATCGAAGCAGGTACAAAATACTTAAAAATACAATTAGGTTATTTTAAAAAATTAGAATTAGCACTTTCAGCCTATAATGCAGGTCCCGGTGCAATAACAAACAACAAAATCCCGGAAATTTTTGAAACAAAACATTACTTAAAAAAAATATTAATTGAATACACCAGTTTAAAATCCAAAGAAACTCATTAACTCTTTTTTGTCCATACTAAAAAGGGTATTTTCTGCATTCTTTTTATTTAATGCGTATTCACACATTTCAGACAATTCTTTTTCATTTAAAATTGAGTCAACCTTTTCTTTAAACATCCCCCTATACTTATTCAAAATATCCACCATGTTTGGAAAAATCTTTTTCAAAGCATAATATTTATCAACATTTTTATGCTCTAACATTTCAATATAGTTTGGCAAAAGGATAAAATTTGCCATACCGTGATGTATACTCTTATGATTTGTCAGGTAATATCCAAGAGCATGAAGCAAAGTTGTGCCTGTATGTAAAATAACAATTCCTGCAAGAGTGGAAGCATAAAGGAAATTTTTTAGTGAACTATCATCCAGCTTCTCTTTTTCTAAATTTTCAAGGATAATTTTTATAGACTGGGTAGCTACCATATCACTGAAAGGGTTAGCCCTTTTTGATAAATAACCTTCAAAAGCATGAGTGAAAGCATCAAATATGGTTGCATATAGGGTATTTTCATTAAGAAAGTTTAAGTATTCATGATTTAAAATGGCAAATTTTGGAAAGCACTCTTCTTTTGCAAAATTGATTTTATCTTTTTTCTCATAATCAGTTATAATGGCATAATGATTCACTTCAGAACCTGTCCCACACGTTGTAGGTATGGCAACTATAGGAATAGTCGGATTAGGAAGTCCATTCACACTTAGAAGTTCATAAAATCCCTTATTGTTTGTAGCAAAAGCGGAAATTGCCTTTGCTGCGTCAAGGCTACTACCACCACCAAAGGCTACAATCAAATCACATTTATTCTGTCTAACAAACTTCCCTCCTTTTATAACCGTATTAATAGAAGGGTTTTCTTCCACTTCATCAAAGATAAAAAGTGATTCTTTTACTGTATCTTTCAATAAATCAACAAATCCAGTTTTGTAAGCAGCGTTTTTACCACAAATTAGAGCAATATTTTTATATTTATTTAATATCTTTTCCAATTCATCTTTAAAATTATCACTCAAAATAACTTTTACTGGAGAATAAAAACTAAAATTCTTCATAGCTTACCTCATCTCTTAATCATCGAGCCTCTCGACTGAATTTTAAATTTTATAAATTTATATCAGAGCCGCAAAATCTGACAATCTCAAAAATTACTGGCGTCACCCCAAAATTTACAAAATAACATTTTCTAATACAGAGGAAAATATTTTTCGGGTTTAGGTTTCCAAAAAATCGCCATGGATGGCGATTTTTGAGAAACCTGCCTCGCAAGTGGCACCGGACGTGCCACGAGAATGAGAAAAATATTTTCCTCTGTATTTAGTGTGTAACATACTAATAATACTCATAAAATTACTGCTCTTTTACAAAAAATGGGGTGACACCAGCAAAAATTACACATAAAAGCATGATTAACTCCAGTCAAGCAGTCTTTTTTCACCTTCAATCTTTTTAATATCGGCAATATCCTGACTCACCTCTATCAAACCTTTATAATCCCCATTTTCATCCCTTATGGCAAAATACTGAATTAGTACATACTTATCACCCATTTTTATCCAGAATTTCGCCATATCCCTTTCTCCATTTTTAAATGCAGAAATAATCTCATTAACCACATGCACACTGTCGTGAGGATGGCAATTTTGAACTTTTCTACCAATCACAGATTTCGTCCTTACAAAAATTCTATCTTTTGGCGATGAAAAATATTTTATCGTATCATTTTCATCCACAAAAGTAATATCAACCGGCAGATGATCAAAAATAAGCTTTATCTGTTTAGCTGTGAGAACCCCTGTTCCCAAATTAACAACACCGCCACCAAAATCATCAGATTCACAGGATTCAGTCAAGTTGCCATTTTCAATTTTCACAAAAGGAAAACCTATTTCCAGAGCCTCATTCAAACATTCATCAAACAATCTATCAGGGATATACATTGCAGCAACAGGATATAAAATTTTATTTTCTCTAAAAATCAAAGTAAACATATCAAAATAAAGCTTACCTATCAATTTGTTGAACGTCTCAATATCAAATGACTCTTTCGATAACAACTTATTTAACTCTTTGAAATATCCTCTCACATCATCATGAATTGCCCACATAATTTGCAAGCATCTGTATTCTGAAAAGTTTTTTTCAATGATAGGAAAAAGAATATTCTCCTTGATAACATAATGTTTTTCAAAATTTACCAATTCCTGTAAAACTTCTTTCATCTGCTTTTTTATTTCATCATCCTGAGGATTCTCATTTAATCTCTTCACTATCTCTTTTGCGTTTTTCAACCTTTTTTCAAGCTCCTCATTATCTTTTTCAAGGTAATATAAAATAGACATTGGCGAATATTCAGGTTTTTTAAAAGAAACCAAAGGTTCGTAAATAATGTTCAAAACTTTACTAACGGCAGATTTAATATCCTCCATATCATAACCATCTTTTACCACTTTATCAAAAGCCACCACCGTATCCAATGGAGTAACAGTTTTCAGGATATCTTTATACCTTTCGTAATATTCTTTTTTCCCACCTTCATTTATCAAATCCAGAGTATATCGATATATCGACTCCACTCTCTCGTTATGTTTGCCGTTAAACTCAGACATTAATAAACCTCCAACCCATCAAAATATAAATTTTCCATCTTTATAGATCAATGTACCATCAAGATAAACTTCGCTGCCATTATCCATCCTTTTTATCAAATCCCAGTGAAGTCCGGATTTATTCTTGCCACCTGCTTCAGGATAGGAAGACCCCACTGCAAGATGCATAGTCTTTCCTATTTTCTCGTCAAAAAGTATATTTTTAGTCGGTTTATCAATATTATCATTCAATCCAAAAGCTATTTCTCCCACAAATCTCGCACCTTCATCGGTATCCAGCATTTTATTCAAAAATTCTTCACCTTTTTCAGCAGTAGCTTTCACAACTTTGCCTTTCTCAAAATAAAGAGTCACATTTTTTACTTCTACCCCCATAAAAGAAGTTGGTACATCGAAAAACATTACTCCTTCAGCACTGTCCTCTACAGGACTTGTAAAAACCTCACCATCAGGCATATTATGAGATCCATTACAATTGATCCACTTTCTCCCTTCAACTTTTAAAATAAGCTCAGTATTTTTGCCCAAAATTTTCAACTCTTTACCACCTGTAAGCAGTTCAACAACCTTATCCTGAAATTTGCTAACCTCTTCCCAAACTTTTACAGGATTCTCTTCATTCAATTTGCATGCACCAAATACAAAGTCTCTATACTCATCAAAAGACATTTCAGCATCCTGTGCCATTGAATAAGTAGGATAAGGTGCCAATACCCATTTAAATTCACCTTTAGCTTCTCTTTCAAACATAATATCTTTTAAAATCCTGGTTGCTTTTCTATTGATAGCTACCTTTGTCGAATCCACATTGGTTAATTGCTTTGTATTTGTTTCACTATCAATGGCAATCAATCCATTAATGGTTTTTGCAGCTGTCATACTAACTTCTGGTATAAATTCCAATTGCTCTTTCTGGGCATATTTATAAAAATAATACATCTGCTCAGGAAAACTCATTTTCACAATAGGATAAGCACCTATCTTTAACAAATATACATAACAAACTTTTATTAACGGCTCGGCACATATCTCCCCTCTGATCTCCACCACATCACCTTTTTTCACCTTCAAGCTATAATCACAAAGCAATCTTGCCAATTTCTCTTCGTAACTCATCATCTCCTCCTATCTTTGTCTATTTTTTAATACAATTTTTATTAAAATGAGATTCTTCTCCGACTGTAATTGGATCAAAATAACATCTTACAGTAGTCATTCTAAGTTCGCCACCAGTCGGACAAAGAATCTCATTTTCAAACCAAAATCGCATAATTTCTTTCTAACTTATTTTATTTATTGAAATTTTCAATTATTTTTTTTATTATAAATAAAAGTAAGATCATTTACTGGGAGGGGATTATGTACTCAATTATTTTGGCAGGGGGAAGTGGTTCAAGGTTGTGGCCTTTATCAAGAAGAAAATTTCCAAAGCAATTTCTCAAACTAACTGACGATGAAACACTCTTGCAGAAAACTGTAAAAAGAAATTTATTTTTCAGCGAAAAAGAGGATATAGTAATCGTTACAAATCAAGACCATTCATTTTTTGTCAAAAGTCAGGTTCAGACAAAGCTCGGAGAAAAAGTAAATGTCCTAGATGAACCAGTAGGGAAAAATACGGCTCCGGCAATAGCACTTGGCATCAAATATATCCAAGAAAAACTTCATGGTAAACTCAATGACCCTGTATTTATTTCACCATCTGACCATATTATAAGCCCTGCATCAGAATTTGCTGATTATGTAAAAACTGCAGAAAAGTTTGCAAAAAATGGTTACATAGTCACCTTTGGTGTTGTCCCCACAAAACCTGAAACTGGTTATGGATATATTAACAAAGGGGAAAAAATTGACGAAAACTGCTATAAAGTAAAACAGTTTGTTGAAAAACCGGATTTAGAAACAGCTAAAAAGTATCTTGAATCAGGAAATTACTTATGGAATTCTGGTATGTTTATGTTTTCTATAGAAACATTTATCGAAGAAATAGAAAAATATGAGCCTAAAATTTATGATATTTTTACAAGCAGCTTTGAAGATATGATAGAAAATTTTCATAAAATGCCTGAGATATCTATAGATTATGCAATAATGGAAAAATCTAATAAAGTGGTTGTTATACCAATAAATATAACATGGTCTGATATAGGTTCATGGGATAGTGTATATGAAGTAATGCCTAAAGATGAAAACAAAAATGTTATTCAGGGAAATGTGGTATCAAAAAACAGTAAAAATAGCCTTATAATTGGATCCAAAAGGCTACTTTGCACCGTAGGTGTGGAAGACCTGATAATTGCTGATACTGATGATGCTATACTTATTGCAAAAAAAGGGTATTCTCAGCAGGTAAAAGATATTGTAGAACTACTTCGTAAAGAGGAAAGGGAAGAAGCAGAAGTTCATAAAACCGTTTACAGACCTTGGGGTAGTTACACAGTCCTTGATGAAGGAGTAAATTACAAAGTCAAAAAAATTGTAGTAAACCCAGGCCAGAAACTGAGCTTACAGCTTCATTATCATAGAGCTGAACACTGGATAGGGCTAAAAGGAACAGCTAAAGTGCAGATTGGAGATGAATTCATTTATTTACATGAAAATGAAAAAGCTTACATACCAAAAGCCACAAAACACCGTATTGAAAATCCAGGGAAAATTCATTTTGAGATGATTGAAGTGCAAATTGGTGAATACGTGGGTGAAGATGATATTGTTAGATTTGAAGATATTTACGGTAGGGTAAAATGAAGATAAAAAATATAGGTTTTGTTTCCACAAGAATAGCTGGCACAGATGGAGTATCTCTTGAAATTGAAAAATGGGCAAGTATTCTTGAACGAAATGGATTTAACTGTTTCTATTTTGCAGGAGAGCTCGATAGGGAACCTGAAAAATCATATCTGTGTCCTATAGCACATTTTAACCATCCAGAAATTGAAGAACTCAACGAAAAGTTTTTTGGTGTAAGAGTAAGAGATCACGAGACATCACTTAAAGTCTCTGAAATCAAAGAATATTTGAAAATACAGCTTTATGATTTTGTTAAAAGATTTGATATTGATCTCTTAATACCTGAAAACGCTTTAACCATACCTATGAACATTCCACTAGGGCTTGCTCTAACAGAGTTTATAGCAGAAACTTGTTTTCCCACCATTGCCCACCATCACGATTTTTACTGGGAGCGAACCCGCTTTTTAATAAACTCAGTCAAAGATTATCTTGATAGAGCTTTCCCTCCCGACCTAAAATCAATTCAGCATGTGGTAATTAATTCTTTAGCATCAGAACAATTAAGTCTGAGAAAAGGTATATCAAATGTTGTAATACCAAATGTTTTCGATTTTTCAAATTCAGCGAAAAAAATAAATGATAAAATATGCCATCAGATTAGGGAACTTGCTGGACTTGAAAATGATGATTTATTTGTGCTCCAGCCCACAAGAATCGTACCGCGAAAATGGATTGAGAGAGCTGTAGAAATAGTTCACCTTATGAAATTGAAAAATCCAAAGCTTGTTATTTCTCACGCCAAGGGTGATGAAGGGGATGTTTATTACGTTAGAGTAAAAAACTATGCAAAGATTTTAGGTGTTGAAATAGTTGGGTTGGATGAACATATTGGAACTGAAAGATGTGTTAAAAACGGTAAATCAATCTTTACAATTAAAGATGCTTATCAATGCTGTGATATTGTGACATACCCATCAGGTTATGAAGGGTTTGGAAATGCATTCCTTGAAACAATCTACTTTAAAAAACCTATTATTGTAAACAGGTATTCAATTTTTATCACAGATATTGAGCCTTATGGATTTGATGTTTTTAAGTTTGATGGATTTGTAACAGAAGATTTCATTGAAGAGGTTTTAGAAACTTTAAATAATAAAGATAAGCTTCATGAAATGGTTGAAAAAAACTATGAAGTAGCAAAAAAATACTTTTCTTTTGACGTGTTAGAAAAAAAATTATTGCGTTTAATTGAAAATATTGAGGAGCAGTGTTTATAAATGAAATATAACGTGGCAATTTTGCACTATTCTGCACCACCTGTAATAGGCGGTGTTGAAGAGGTAATAAAACAACAAGCTTTTCTTTTTCGCAGAAATCTAATAAGCGTAAAAATAGTAGCTGGAAAAGGTGAACAATTTGATAAACTTATCCCTGTTGAAACTAATCCTTTATTGGCTTCTGATTCAGAGGAAATTGCCAAATCTGTAGAATCAGCATTAAAAGGCAATATGGAATATTTATTTAAATTAAAAGAAAATATTAAAAATTACCTGATAAATTCTGTGAAAGATTTTGACTTTCTCGTTGTTCATAACATTCTCAACATGAAATACAATCTTCCCGCAGCCATGGCAATCCATGAAATTGCTAATGAAAAAATTACTAAAGTTATCAGTTGGTGTCATGATTCATTATATTTTTATGATAACTATAACCCAATCTTTGATAAAGAACCCTTTAATATTTTAAAAAAATACAACGAAAATATAACCTATGTCGCAATATCAAAAAGTAGGCAAAAACTGTTTGCGTCCCTCTTTAATATTTCAGAAAATAAAATACATGTAATTAAAAATGGAGTTGACCCAGTTAAATTTTTTATGCTTGATACAAATACTGTAAAAATTATAAAGCAAGAAGATTTATATAACTGTGATCTTCTCCTTGTTCAACCTTCAAGATTACATCCAAGAAAAAATATTGAGCTAACTATAAAAGTTATAAAAGCACTTATTGAAAAAGGGGTAAATGCAAAAGCATTAATAACTGGAGCTTTTGATCCCCATGAAAAATCAACCATTGAATATTATGACAAACTTTGCAACTTAATAAAAGATTTAAAAGTTGAAAATAATGCAATCTTACTTGCTAAATACATTCTCCCGTCAGGAGAAGCTATTCAAAGTAACAAGATAAAAATAAAAGACATATATCATCTTGCTGATATACTCTTTCTCCCAAGCACTCAGGAAGGGTTTGGAATACCTTTACTTGAAGCAGGTATGCTGAAAATACCTGTAGTTTGCTCAAATATTCCACCATTTAAAGAAATTGCAGGTGAATATGTTACATTTTTCGATTTAAATGAGGATATAAATAGTATTGCCGACAAAATTATTAAAGTCTCAAAAACATATAAAACAAGTTTGTTTTTCAGAAAAGTATTAAAAGAATACAGCCTTGATAATATTTTTAAAGAAAAAATTAATCCTCTTCTCACTTCTTTACTTTAGTTTTCTATGAAAAAACCTTCTAAGCAAGTCTTAAAATAGCGTGTATATCAGTCATTGCGATCCACCCGTGGGTGGAGAGCAATCTCCCTTTAGCCGTCATGCAAACAAAGTGAAGCAACATCAAACAAAAGATTACTTCAGAACTTGTCGTACCTCGCAAAAACAAAAAATGGCGTCATTTTAAGTATAATAAAGAATCTATTACAGTTTTAAGCTTTAATCATTATTATTCACGTTAAGGAAACTAAAAGCTTTTACCATTTTTTAAATGAACATCCATTTGTGGATAAGGAATACTTATACCTTCTTTATCAAAACGAGTTTTTATCTTTTCAAGCAAATCACATCTTGTTTGCCAGTAATCAGAAGATTTTACCCATGGACGTACTACAAAATTTATGCTGTTATCTGCAAGCTCTGACACCCCAATAAAATATTCTGGCTCTTTTAAAATTCTTTCATCTTCATCTAATATTTTCTTTAAAACAGTCTTTACTATTTTCAAATCCTCCTTATACCCTACTCTTACAACGAGATCTATCCTCCTTATATCTCTTGCAGAATAATTTATGATTTCATTTCCTACAATTTTTGAATTCGGCATTATAATGCTTCGATTATCAGGAGTTTTCAATAAAGTATTAAAAATTGATATTTTTTCAACAATTCCAGCAACACCACCTGCTTCAACAAAATCCCCCACTTTAAAAGGTCTTGTGAATAGAATCAAAACACCAGACCCAAAATTTGAAAGATTACTCTGCAAAGATAAACCTACAGCAAGAGTTGCAGCACCAATAATGGCAACTAATGATGTGGTTTTAATCCCTATGGTATTTAATGCAATAACTATGGAAACAATAAAAAGTGCATAATAAGTCAAATCACCAATAAAGCCTGCAAGCATATCATCGGCTTTTGCTTTTTTTAACCCCTTACTTACAACAACACTAACTCTTTTGGACAAAAACTTTCCGATAAAAATTATTAAAAGACCAATTATGATTTTAATACCAAAACTGACAGCAAGTTGCTTATAAAAAAGAAATTTATCACTCATAAATTTCCCCTTTTCTTTTTTAATTTATTATGTTAACTAATTTATATGAATAATAAATTTAAGCAAGAAATACTTGAAAAGGTTTTTGACAACTTTGATAAATTTTATATTCACATAATGCCACATAATGGTCTAATTATTGGTACAAGAGGACTTCTTGATCAGGAAAAGGAAAAAGGTTTGCTCCTTGTATTTGGTCCATATTCATATAAGGACCTTCAGTGGGATGATCAAAATATTTATGTATCAATGAGATTTTCAGGAAAATGGGAAAGTTTAGTTATTCCTTATGTAGCAATTACGTCTATTTTTGATGATCCTCTTACCCCCTCATTTGTATTCAGCTTTAAAATAACAGCTACACAAGATAAAACTGAAGAAAAACAGGAAAAACCCAAAAAACCTCTTGTAGAAAAAGGCGATAAGGTAATAAAAATAAACTTTCAGTCTAAAAACTAGACATGTATGATTTTATAGATACATTGAAAGAATTTTTTAACTTTACAGTCTTAAATATTAGCATTAAAAAACTCCTAATATTTTTCTTTATCATATTTGTTTTCTTCTTTCTAAAACAGATCGTTACAAACTTTATCTTAAAAACAATTAAAAAATTAACAGGAAAAACTAAAACAGAAGTCGATGATCTATTAATTGTTGCTATAGAAAAACCTGCAAAACTGGTTATTGTATTAATCGGGTTCCATTTTGGTTTTTTATATCTTAACCTTCCGGATAAATCACAATTACTTGTAAGACATATCATCAATTCTCTCTTAATATTTGCAGTTTCCTGGTCACTTTATCGCTCTGAAACAATCATTAATAAGTCTATTGAAAAGTTTCTTAAAGACAGGCAGTTTGAACTCATTGATAGCTTTGTCCCTTTTATCAACAAATTTATCAAGATTACCATTGTTATTTTTGGGATAATATTTATCATTCAAGAATGGGGTTATAATGTAGGGGCCCTGCTTACTGGACTTGGAATTGGCGGTGTGGCCATCGCCCTTGCTGCTAAAGATACTTTGGCAAATTTTTTTGGTAGTTTAATGATTCTCCTTGATAGACCTTTTAAAGTTGGTGACTGGATTATATGTAACAATATCGAAGGGATAGTGGAAGATATAGGGTTTAGAAGCACTAGAATTAGAACATTTGCAAAAGCTCTGGTATCAGTACCAAATTCCATCATTGCCACATCTCCCATCACTAACTGGTCATTGAGGGATAGAAGAAGAATAAAAATGGTTATAGGGGTAACCTACTCAACTCCAAGAGATAAAATGGAGAAAGCTGTAAACGAAATAGAAAATATGCTCAAAAATCATCCCATGATTCATGATGAACCACTAATGGTTTACTTCACAGATTTTAACAACAGTTCATTGGATATTTTTATTTACTGCTTCACAAAAACAAGTGTGTGGGCTGAATATCTTGCCATTAGACAGGATGTCAACCTTAAGATTATGGAAATTATGGAAAAACTGAATATAGAATTTGCTTTTCCATCTATGTCTGTCTATATCGAAAAAACACCTGAACGTGAAGCAGATATTAAAAATTTATAAACTCTAATTTAGGAACTTTCTTTATTTCACCAATTTCATAAGCGTATTCATAAAAAGTTTTAAGTCCATTCAGATGGCTTGTAGTAAGATCATAATTAATCGTTTCCCAATAATCGATAATCTGATAGGAAGTTAACCCTTTAAAATAATAATGGTCAATTAAAGTGGACAAATTTTTCTTACTATTCGTTTTAATATCAACTAATTCATTATAAAAATTCTTCAAAATATCTAATTTATCCTTAGCAACTTCCCTATTAACTAACCACAAAGCATACACAAATGGAAAGCCAGTAAAATCATACCAGAGTTTACCAAGATCAAAAACATATTTAAATTCTGAATTATAAAACCGATATAATGCCTTATCACCTATGTATAAAAAGGCATCACAATCATTCTTATCAATGCTATAATTTACATTGATATTTAAAAATTTTTTTAACAAAATTTTTAAAAGAACAATGCTCGTCCCTGATTCATCCGTAAGATAAATATTTTTATTTTCAAGATACTTTATTTCATAATTACTAAAAAGACAAACACTCTTCACCTCTTTAATACTGCTAATGGACAAGTTTTTTAAAATTAAATAATTTTCAGGATGCCTTGCATATTCAATGCTACTACAGCATGATATATCTATGCCACCATCCCTCAGTGCCTTATTCAGAACAGAAGGATAAGATTTAATAAACTTATATTTGCCATTCTTTTTAAGCTCATAAAAAATTGGATACACATTTGCATATTCTATTTCACCAATTATCAGCATTTCACACCATAAAAAACTTTATTCCAATAAAAAACAAAACAATTGCACCTAAAATTTCAATTTTTTCTCCAAAAAACCTCTTTGATATACTTCCAAGATACACACCAACAAGGGAAAAAATAGCACACACAAAACCAATTAATAATGAAGCAACAAAAATATTACCTTTAAACAGAACAAAAGTAAAACCAACTCCCAAAGCATCCATACTTGTAGCAAGGGATAAAGATACAAGTGATAACCCCTTAGTTGGATCATTAATATTACATACCTCTCCTTTATTTTCCATAGCTTCCTTAATCATTTTGTAGGCAATAACGAAAAGTATGATAGCTGCGATAATATCCAAATTGTTTACAAATTTTTGCACTTTATAACCAATAAAAGCACCTATTAAGGGCATCAAAAATTGAAATAATCCAAAATGCCAACCAAGCCTGAAATAATGTCTTGGAGTGTGGTATTTACACCCTACCCCAAAAGATACACTAAAAGCATCAATACTTAAAGCTACGACAATAATAAATATTTCTACTAAGCTCATATTATTTTAAAAATCACCTCAGCAAAAATTAAGCTCACTATCAATGAAAATGGGTAAA
Source organism: Deferribacter autotrophicus (assembly GCF_008362905.1). Taxonomy (NCBI): domain Bacteria; kingdom Pseudomonadati; phylum Deferribacterota; class Deferribacteres; order Deferribacterales; family Deferribacteraceae; genus Deferribacter; species Deferribacter autotrophicus. The sequence goes on along the minus strand of NZ_VFJB01000008.1, from coordinate 44,781 downwards.
CCGCCGCATAACTGATTGATGGTAACTCGTTCTTTACCATATTATTTACAACTCCTAAAGAAGGTGTAGATGTAAAAGTTCCTGCTAGAAAACCTAAATATTGCAATCCATTCATTTTTAAAATCTTCAGCACATAAAAACTGAAACTAAAAGTTACTACTATTAATGTTACAATTGCAAACAAAACAGGATAAATGCCATGAGTGGTTATTGATTCAACCAAATATTTCCCTGCATTTGTTCCCACAGTGGCTACAAAAAGAAGCTGTCCTAACACTTTCATAAGATTGTTGGAATGAGGAGATAATTGCCAAACAATGGGACCAATTCTACCAAGCCTACCAAAGATTAAAGCACACAGAAGTATTCCCCCCACAAAACTCAACTTAAATACCCCAACAAAAGGTAATTCTATGGGAATATACCCAACAAGCATACCCAAAACTATTCCAAGGGAAATAGGAATAAAATCTGCAGAAGGGAATGCCATCAAATTATCACCTATCAATCTGATAATTTTATCTTTGTTTCTCTCTAGGCCCACGATATATAGCTTATCCCCAAGCATTAATGTTACTTCAGGCATTGGAGAAATGTCTATACCTGCTCTCCTAACTTTAGAAATTCTTCCCCCCAAAGCATAAAGCTCTTTTAACTCGTTAATCTTCTTACCTACAATATCTTTGTTACTTACAAGCAATCGATATATCTTCATATTGTCTTTAAACTGCACATCTGCTTCCGCTTCTTCTCCTGCAACAATTTTCATCCTTTTAAGCTGCTCGTCAGTACCAGTTGCTCTTATGATATCTCCATAATGGATAACAAAATCATCCACAATCTCACCTATCTCATGTTCTGAGGCAATACGCTCCACCACAGTACCAGTTAGTCTTTCCAAATCGCTTTTTCTAATCTTTTCTTTTTTAAATATTTCATTAGTTATTTTAAAATTCTTTGTTAATATTGGTGGATGTTCTTTCAAAACCCCTTCTTTATATCTTTCATATTCTTTATTGAAATCAATTTTAAAAACCATAGGTAATATTCTAAATATTAAAACCGTAACTATCAGTGCAAAAGGATAAACAACACCAAAAATTACTGAAATCGTATGATCATTTTTCATTTCAAGTGCAGATGCAAGCGCAGGAGCTGACGTAAGCACACCAGTGTAAATTCCTGCTGCAATGGAACTATTGTATCCTAAAAGATAAGAAACTCCTACTATTGAAAAAAAGATTAAAGATAATAAAGTTAAAGATAAAAGATTTAGTTTTAGTCCTTCCTTTTTTAATGAATCAAAAAAACCAGGTCCAGTCTGGAGTCCTATAGCATATATAAAAATAGCAAGTCCAAAATACTTAAAATCTTCCGGTATAACAATCCCAAAATGGCCTGCTATAAGCGATATAATTAACAATCCCGCAATATCAAGACTGAAATTCTTATAATGCAAATTCCCTAAAAGCAACCCAAGTGAAATTAACAAAAAAATGTAAAAAACTGTTGGTAAATGATCCATTCTATTTAAAAGCTTTCAATAACATATCATATATTTCATCAATATAATCATTCAAGTCTCTAGCCATCCCTGTAAATACCCAAGTTGAAACTAATTCATCAAGTGTACCAAAAAACATTTCTCTTGCAAGATAAACATTCAAGTTTTTAGATAAAATCCCTTTTTCTTTACCTTCTTCAATTACCTCTTCAATTACTTTGAAATAACTTCTTAAATTTTTTCTTATTTTACTGCGCAGCTCAATATGTGGCTGTCTCAATTCAATCTGCAACACCTTAGCTAAATCTGGATTGTCTGTCATTATCTTAATGTGATATTTTATCAATACCTTTAATTTTTCAGCAGGATCTTTAATATTTATTATTTCTCTTTTTGCATTTAATACATATTCTTCAAGCTTAATTTTAAAAATGGTTACTAAAATATCTTCTTTATTTTGAAAATAATTATAAATTGTTCCATCCGCTACATCGGCTAATTCAGCAATATCTTTTACTTTAGCACTGTGAAATCCTTTGTTACCAATAACTTTAATAGCAGCGTTGAGTATTCTTTCAAATTTATTTTCCTTACTATTTTCCATTTTTCCTCCCTAACTCAATTGATCTGTTAGTAGCAGCCTCAACTGCATTAATTAGAGTTGTCCTTAATCCTCCCTGTTCAAGGGTATGCAAACCAGCTATTGCAGTCCCCCCTGGTGAGGTTACCATATCTTTGAGTCTACCAGGATGCATACCCGTTTCTAATAAAAGTTTAGCTGAACCAAGAACAGTCTGCGCTGAAAGTTTTAATGCTACTTCTCTTGAAAGTCCCATTTTCACGCCAGCATCACTAAGCGCCTCTATAATCATAAAAATATATGCAGGACCACTACCAGACAATCCAGTAACAGCATCCAATTGAGTCTCATCTACTATAACCACCAATCCCACAGCTTTAAAGATCTCATATGCTAATTTAATATCCTCTTCCGTTGCATGAATCCCACTACATATAGCAGTAGCACCTTGAAGAACTAAAGCAGGAGTATTCGGCATACTTCTTATAACACGAAGTTCTTTACCTACTGTTCGCTCAATATAATCAGTACTTATCCCTGCTGCAATTGAAATAATAAGTTTTGATTCATCAACAGCATGGTCAATCTCTTTTAAAATCCTATCTATAATTTGAGGTTTTACAGCTAAAACAACAATATCTACATTTGAAACGAGCTTTACATTATCTTTAAAAATTGTATTTATTCCGTATTCATTTCTCAATGCATCAAGTTTTTCAATATTTATATCACTTGCATATATATCTTCAGGTGGTACAAGGCCAGATTTTAAAATACCTTTAATTAACGCAGTAGCCATATTTCCCGCACCAATAAAACCTATTTTTTTGCCGGAAAACACTTAACCCTCCCTAATCCACATTTCAATTTTTTCAAATATTTCACCCCTAAGTGGATTGTCATCTAGTGTTAAAATATGTTTTATACTTTTTTGTTTTATTAAATCAATCTTTTTTTCCTTTGTTTTAATTTTTTTATAAAATAACTTTACTTTTTTAGTATCAATAAGATTATCATATTCTGATAAAATTACATATATTGGGACACTCTCTTGATTAACACTTTTCCATGTATATTCAATAAGCAGGTAAAGTTGATAAAGTCCTTTAACTGGTCTTACTGGATAGTAATATTTTGAAAGATTTTCATCAAACTCCTCATTTATGACATATTCTTTAAAATTTTTAATTAACGGTATCAGTTTAAATCCAAAATCCTTTATTCCTAAAGCTGGTGATAACATAACAACTTTATCTGCACCATTAAGAATTGCAACATCAATGGCTAAAAGTGCACCCATAGATTGTCCAATTATAACCAACTTTTTACAATTTTTTTTCAATACAAAATAACCGTACTTTAAAGATTCATACCAGTCATTATAAGTTAAAACATTCAAGTTTTTCGGAGTACTTCCATGTCCTGCTATTCTTGCAAGATAAACACTATATCCTTTTTCATTTAGATAATCAGCTAATAATGACATCTCATAAGGTGAAGCAGTAAATCCATGAACAAGTAAAACACCAGTACCATTATTTCCAGGCAAAAATTTTGGGAAATTCTCTTTTACAGATACGCCCTCTGATTGAGCTCTTTTTTTATCAAGTGCTAAAAGTTCATAAGTATCTACAGATTTTAAATCCTTAAATGGCTTTAACCCTACTAATTTTACCATATAAAACTTTATATACAAAAAAAAGATTAAAAAAAAATAATATCCATGGAATGATAAACCACTTAACAACTTGCACTTATCTTATCTAATTTCTCCTTTTCTTTTCTTGTATAAAAAACTCATTTATATCCAAACACTCCTTATCTCCTTTTAGAAAAAAAGACAAGAATCTTTCAAACTTTTCGAAAATATCTTTATCTATCACATGTTCAATTCTACATGTATTTTCTTCAGCTCTTTCTTTCTCGACTGATAATACTTCAACTAAAAATTTAGTAAGCACAGTATGCTTGTGGAAAATTTCCTCCGCATACTTCATCCCTTCATCCGTCAGGGTAATATAACTGTATTTATCGTAATTAACCAATCCTTTTTCGGATAATAATTTTAATGCATTTGTCACTGAAGATTTTTTCACATCAAGCTTTTCTGCAATATCTTTTACTCTCGCCACTGGACTTTCTTTTAAAAGTACATAAATTGTTTCTAAATAATCTTCCATATTTCTTGATAATTTCTCATCCATAAAACACTCCACTAACAATGTTAGATTATTATATACACATTTTAGAAATATTCAAATTAAAATAATTCACTGTATTTCAAATCTATCATTAAATAAAATAATATTTATTTAAAAAAGTAATTAATACCTTTATTGATAATAAAATCAAGAGCTTATCAAAAATACTCCAAAAATCATCAGATTTTAAGTTTGAATTAAGATTTTAGAAGTTTGGGATTAGAGGACTTGACCTCCTACCCTCGCCCCTCAGTTTCTAAAACCGATTACCTCAATTTGACCTGCTTTCATTGCTATATATTCTGCAATATCGATAAGTTATACATTCATAAAAAGATAAACAAAAACTTTTAGACAAAAGTAAAAAATCAAATTGTTACCTGTATTATTAAGTTTTAATTACCCTGAAAATTGAAATGCGATGTTCTGAAATACTAAAATTTATAAATTATAAATTTTCTTTATCCCCTTTTACATAAAGCTAACTAATTAACACAATTAACTAAACTTACAAAAAAAGTGTTTTCAAACAAATTAAAGTCATATTTTTTGATTTTTTGCTTGCAATTTATTTTAAGCGGTACATATTAATAATTAAGGGGGAGGTGTGATTTTTAAATTTTCTCAGATACATTATTAATACTTTCAAAAACATAATCAGTTTTAACCAACCTAACAATCCTGATAAATAGATGAATTATCAAAATATCTTAAATACTTATAATCATCAATTTACAAACTTACATTAAAAAGACAAATCCCTTTTATAAAAATTGATGAATGACTTTAAGAATATAAAGCTCAACCTTATAACCCTAAATAAAGCTTGAAAGATTTTTGTTGAGTTGAGTATCTAGTTATCTTTAAAAGGTTTTTTTATGTCCGACCTACTCCCAGATTATCCCCCTTACAGTATGTTGAAAGATAGAGAAACAACCATATCTAAGTTTTTACAACTTCAAATTTCTGGGATAAAAGATATAAACATATATTCTTAAAAACACTCAAAGAAAATAAACCATTAACTGAAGAAGGATAGATGTTGCTTTATTTTTAATGGCGACAAAAAAGATATTTTAATGGATAAATTTTGCTCTAAAACCAACAGACTAATAAACAAAAAATATAAAAGATGTATCCACAACTAATTTTTTTTTGGAAAAAAAAGATTTTTTTTGAATTTTATGATTTATTGATAGATAAGATTTTTTAGATGGTCGGGGCGAGAGGACTTGAACCTCCGACCCTCGGTTCCCAAGACCGATGCGCTACCAAACTGCGCTACGCCCCGAACGGATGGTCTATATATTACAATTTATTTAACTTGTCAACTAATTTTTGAAAGATTTTAATCCTTTATCAATTAAAGCTTTATCAAAGCCTTCTACCTTCTTACCATCAAAAATCAACACTGGGGTGGCCCTAAAACCATATCTTTCAGCAATTTTCTTTTGTCTTTCAATCCTATCTTTAATTTCTTTAGACTTTACAAGTTCTTCAAATCTTTTTTCATCACCTGTTTTTTGTGCAAAATACTTAATAATCTCATCAGCACTTTTACTATCAAACTTTCCACTATAAAGCTCATCAGCAAAATTATGCCCCATAATCATTCCTGCTTCAAATACTTGTGAATAAATCATGGCATTTTTATGAATTGGCAAAGGAAAATTTAGCATATAAAGAGCAATGTCTTTTCTATCTTTAATTTTTGGTTCAAGATAATTATAAGCTTTTCTACAAAAAGGACACTGAAAATCGCTTATCTTTATAATAACATGTTTTGCATTTTTTGAGCCCTGCATAAGAGTCAAATCTTTTGTGGGGATATCAACAGTATCATACATAAAACTCATTTCTTTTATCAAGCTTGTTCCTGTACTAATATTTATAATATCAGGGATAAGAATTTCACCATCAGAGATCAAAAATTGGGAAACTTGCCTATTTCTCATCTTATCATTAATATTAACTTTTACAAAATAAAACCCTTTAGGATTATCAAGTTGTTTTATAATTTTTACAGAGACTTCAATACCACTTAAACCCCTTTTAGCAAAATTTTTCATTAAATTTTCTTTTAAAGTATCTTCGATACTTGAAGCAAAAGAAACGGCACTAATAAACATTATTAATAAAATTAATGATAAATATTTTTTCATAAAAACCTCCTGATTTTATCAAAAAAAATAATATACACAAAATATGATTATGTAAACTACAAAAAAGTTCATATAACACCTTGATTTAAAAAAAGTTTAGTGCTAATAATCAAGCTCCGAAAAAACTAAATAAGGCAGGTGGATATGGAATACAAAGATACCCTAAATTTACCAAAAACAGATTTTCCCATGAAAGCTAACCTAACCAAAAATGAGCCTATCAGATTGAAAAAATGGGAAGAAGAAAAGATTTATGAAAAAATATTAGCAAAAAGAAATCCTGAAAATAAATATATTTTACATGACGGTCCACCTTATGCAAACGGACATCTTCATATGGGACATGCTCTAAATAAGATTTTAAAAGATTTTATACTCAAAACCAAATCTTTAAAAGGGTATTATACCCCTTATATCCCTGGTTGGGATTGTCATGGCTTGCCTATTGAACATCAAGTTGATAAAGAACTTGGTAAGAAAAAAAATGAAATTCCAAAACATGAAAAGAGAAAGCTTTGTAGAAAATATGCAAGCAAATTCATCGATATACAAAGAGAAGAATTTAAGAGGCTTGGTGTACTGGGTGATTGGGAAAACCCATATATCACTATGGATTTTAAATATGAAGCTAACACATTGAAAGAATTGTACAAATTTTTTGATAACGGTGGTGCATATAAAGGGCTAAAACCTGTTTATTGGTGTATTTCTTGTGTTACAGCTTTGGCCGAAGCCGAAGTAGAATACCATGATCACACATCACCATCCATTTATGTAAAATTCCCTCTTAATGATGACGCAAAAAAAGCTTTAAATATAGAAGAAGAGATTTCAGCCGTTATCTGGACAACTACCCCTTGGACATTGCCTGCAAACCTTGGAATTGCTATGAATCCTGAACTTGAATACGCTGTTGTAAGAGTTTTAAAATCTGACAATAAAAATTTAAAAGAAAACGAATTGTTAATTTTAGCAAAAGAGTTGGTAGAAAAGCTTAAAGATATTTTCAAAATAGAAGAACTTAAAATTGAAAAAGTATTCAATGCCAATACACTTGAAAGAACAAATGCAAAACATCCATTTTATAATAGAAATTCACTTTTTATTCTCGGTGATCACGTAACTCTTGAACAGGGTACAGGGCTTGTTCACACAGCTCCTGGGCATGGTCAAGAAGACTATGAAATAGGTTTAACCTATGGATTAGAAATACTTAATCCTGTGGATGATTACGGAAACTTTAAAAAAGATACAGAACTATTTGGTGGAATGAATATTTTCAAAGCTAATGAAGAAATCATAAAACTGTTAGATAGTAATGGGACTTTACTAGAAACATCCAAAATAAAACACTCATATCCGCATTGTTGGCGATGCAAAAAACCAGTGGTTTTTAGAGCTACACCTCAGTGGTTTATCTCAATGGAAAAAAATGATTTGAGAAAAAAAGCTCTAAATGAAATTGATAAAGTACAATGGATTCCATCATGGGGAAGAAACAGAATCTATTCTATGATAGAAAATAGACCTGACTGGTGTATTTCAAGACAAAGAAGTTGGGGTGTTCCAATAGCGGTTTTCCTTTGCGGTGAATGCGGTGAAGTAATTATAAATAAAGATATTCAAGAAAAAGTACTCTCCGAATTTTATAAATATGGTGCCGATATCTGGTTTGAAAAAGATGTTGAATACTTCTTGGGCAAAGATTTTGAATGCCCACATTGTAAAAGTAAAAATATCAGAAAAGAAACCGATATTTTGGATGTTTGGTTTGATTCTGGTGTAAGCCATGCAGCTGTTTGTGAAGAAAGGGAAGAACTTAGATGGCCCGCAGATATGTACCTTGAAGGTAGTGACCAGCATAGAGGATGGTTTCACAGTTCTTTGTTAGAAAGTGTAGGTACAAGAGGCAAAGCACCATACAATGAAGTACTTACCCATGGTTTCGTGGTAGATGGTAAAGGGCTTAAAATGTCCAAATCTATGGGTAATGTAATAACTCCAGATGAGATAATCAACAAGTATGGTGCAGAAATTTTAAGATTATGGGTGGCTGCAGAGGATTACACTGAAGATATCAGAATTTCAAATGATATAATAAAACATCTCGTAGAATCCTACAGAAAAATAAGAAATACTCAAAGATATCTTCTTGGCAACCTTTACGACTTTTCTCCGAACAAAGATATCATTAAATTTGAGAATCTCAAAGAACTCGATAAATATATTCTAATAAGGTGGCAAAAAGTAAAAGAAAGAATTTATAAAGCATACGATAATTATCAATTCCACATTTTTTACCACACATTCTTAAATTTCTGTATCAATGACTTATCATCTTTTTATCTCGACATAATAAAAGATAGGGTCTACGCTTATAAAGCGGATTCTTTTGAAAGAAGGTCAGCTCAATCAGCAATGTTTATCCTTCTAAGAGAGATGGCCATAGTTATGTCCCCTATTCTTTCATTCACTGCTGATGAGGTTTGGGAATTTTTACCAGATTTTAAAGGAAAAGAAGAATCTGTATTCATACACACATTTCCTCCTGTAAAACAAATCGAGGATGACGAACTAATTAAGAAAATGGAATTTTTGAAGGAATTAAAATCAGTAGTTAATAAAGCTTGTGAATTAGCAAGAAGAGATAAAATCATAGGTCATTCTCTTGATGCAAAAGTAATTGTTGCTATAAAAGATTACGATGAAAAACTTTTGCAAGTTGATGAAGGAATTGAAAAAATATTTATAGTTTCTGAGTTTTATACTGAGGATTTTGACAAATTAACCGATTGTTACGTTTCTGAGGACGGTAAAATTAAGGTAAAAGTTGAAGCATCTTCCTTTGAAAAATGTGAGAGATGCTGGACGCATTCTGCATCAATCGGCAAAAGTAGCGCACACCCTACCCTGTGTGAAAGATGTGTTAGTCAACTTTAAAGGGAGCTTTACGCTCCCTATTTTTTTATTCTGGGGGGTAAAAATGAAAAACAGAATTTATATAATCTTAGCTTTTATAATTTTAATATTAGACCAATATACAAAATACCTTATTAAAAAGAGTTTTCATCTTTTTGAAATAAAACCTGTTATAAAGGGATTTTTCAATCTTACTTATATACTAAACCCAGGAGCAGCCTTTGGATTTCTTGCTAACTTAAATGAAAAATATAGACAGCTCTTTTTTGTATTTGTTACAATTATGGCAATAATTATAGTAATTTATCTCTTTACTAAAGAAAATAATTCGATTTTGCGAAAACTATCTTATTCACTTATTTTAGGCGGAGCACTTGGTAATTTTATTGACAGGCTATTTATCGGTAAGGTAGTTGATTTCCTTGATTTTTATATAAGCTCATATCATTGGCCTGCCTTTAACGTGGCAGACTCAAGCATAAGTATCGGAATATTTTTTCTTATTCTGGATATGGTAATTAATAAAAAGGAGGATTCAAATAATGAAAATAATGCCTGAAAGAGCTTTAATCAGTGTTTCAAACAAGGAAGGTATTGTTGAATTTGCCAAAAGTCTTGTTCAATATGGAATTGAAATCATCTCCACTGGTGGCACTGCAAAACTGTTAAAAGAAAATGGCATTGATATTATAGAAATATCCGACTTTACAGGATTTCCTGAAATACTTGATGGTAGGGTAAAAACACTTCATCCAAATGTTCATGCGGGTATTCTGAATGTAAGAGATAGTAAAGTCCACAGAGAAACAATGGAAAAAATGAACCTGAAAAATATAGATATGGTTGTAGTAAATCTTTATCCCTTTGAAGCCACTATTTCCAAAGAAAACTTTACTTTTGACGAAGCTATTGAAAACATTGATATTGGCGGTCCCACAATGATAAGAAGTGCCGCAAAAAATCATAAATTTGTGACAGTGGTAGTGGATAACAAAGACTTTGAGTTGATTTTAAAAGAGCTGCATGAAGGAGGTATTTCTTACGATACGAGATTAAATCTTGCAAGAAAAGCATTTACCCATACCGCTGTCTATGACAGTCTTATTTCAAACTATTTCAATCAAATTTGCAATATTGAGTTTCCTGAAGAATTAACCATTCCAATGAGAAAAGATATTGATTTACGTTATGGTGAAAATCCTCACCAGAAAGCAGCTTTTTACAAATCACCCCTCATTAAAGAGATTAGCGTATCTACATCAGAAAAGCTGCACGGCAAAGAGCTTTCATTTAACAATATTATAGATATTAATGGCGCTCTTGAATTAATCAAAGAATTTGAACAACCTGCTGCAGCAATAATCAAACATACAAACCCTTGTGGAGTGGGAATAGCAGACAACATCTTTGATGCATACAACTATGCCCTTGAATGCGACCCTATAAGCGCCTTTGGAGGAATTGTAGCGTTTAATAGAATTGTAAACAGCAAAACAGCAGAAAAATTGTCCGAAATATTTTTAGAAGTTGTAATCGCACCGGATTTTGAAGAAGAAGCTTTTAATATCTTAACAAAGAAAAAAAATCTCAGATTATTTAAAACAGGAAATCTCAACAAATATAGAGATAACGAATACGATATGAAAAAAGTTGTGGGCGGTTTTCTCCTTCAAGATAGAGATTTGAAAAATTTTGATGAAAATGTTGGTTTTAAAGTGGTTACAAAAAGAAAACCTACCAAGGAAGAACTTGAAGCACTAAAATTTGCTTGGATTGTTGTAAAGCATGTGAAATCCAATGCCATTGTTTATGCAAACAGTAATCAGACAATCGGTATTGGAGCCGGACAGATGAGTAGAGTGGATTCAAGCAAAATTGCAGCAATAAAAGCAAGAAAATCTCTTAATGACACTGTTATGGCATCTGACGCTTTCTTTCCTTTTAGAGACTCTGTGGATGAAGCTGCAAAACACGGTATTACTGCAATCATACAACCTGGCGGTTCTATAAGGGATGATGAAGTAATTCAAGCTGCAAATGAACATAATATTGCAATGATTTTTACAGGAATGAGACATTTCAAACATTAAACCCGTGATGCGAAATACGTGACGCATGATGCGTGAAAGATATAAAATTGTGTGTTGAGGTGAGTTATGAAAGTTTTGGTAATAGGTTCAGGTGGTAGAGAACACGCTTTGAGCTGGAAAATAGCTCAAAGTAGTTTGGTGGAAAAGGTTTTTGTAGCTCCAGGAAACGGTGGAACTGCTATTGAAGAAAAATGTGAAAATGTAGATATAAAAGCTGACGATTTTAACAGTCTCTTAAAATTTGCTAAAAACAACAATATAGACCTTACCGTCGTGGGACCTGAAGATCCGTTGGCAAAAGGTATTGTTGATATTTTTGAAGAAAACAATTTAAAAATCTTCGGTCCTAAAAAAGCTGCAGCAATGATTGAAGCAAGTAAAGCCTTTGCAAAAAATGTAATGATAAAAGCCGGTATTCCTACAGCATATTATGCTGAATTTAGTGATTTTGAATCTGCAAAGTTTTATGTGGAAGAAAAAGGTGCACCCATAGTGGTAAAAGCTGATGGACTTGCTGCTGGAAAAGGGGTTACTGTAGCAAAAACGATTGATGAAGCGATAAAAGCTTTAGAAGAAATTTTTATAGAAAAAGTATTTGGTGAATCAGGAAATAAAGTTGTCATTGAAGAATTTCTCGAAGGTGAAGAGGCATCATATCTTGCTTTTACTGATGGTAATGTGATCCTTCCACTTGTATCAAGTCAGGATCATAAACCAATTTATGACAATGACGAAGGTCCCAATACTGGCGGTATGGGTGCTTACTCCCCTGCCCCGGTTGTTACCAAAGATATTTTTGACTTTACCACAGAAAAGATAGCAAAACCACTCATCAATGAGTTAGCCAACAGAGGGATTAAATATAAAGGAATCATTTACGCAGGTCTTATGATAACTGAAAATGGACCTAAAGTTTTAGAATTTAACTGTAGGTTTGGTGACCCTGAGACGCAACCTGTTTTATATAAAATGAAATCCGATATCGTCCCAATAATACTTGCTGCAGTGGATGAACAACTGAAAGATGCTTCCGTAGAATGGTATGATGATGCCACCGTTTGTGTTGTATTGGCATCAGGTGGTTATCCTAAATCATACAAAAAAGGATATGAAATTACAGGTATCAATGATGCAAAAAATATTGATGGTATAAAGGTATTTCACGCAGGAACAAAATTTGAAAATGGCAAAATCATTACCAATGGTGGACGTGTACTCGGAGTTACCGGAAGAGCTAGCAACCTTCATGAGGCAATAGAAAAAACTTACTCAGCAGTAAAACAAATCCATTTTAAAGATATGCATTATAGAAATGATATAGGTCAAAAGGCACTTAGGAGGTAATATCAATGAAAATAGGAATCATCATTGGAAGTAAATCTGACTTCCCGGTAGCAAAAACCGTTTTGGATGTATTAAAAGAATTTGGCGTAGGGTACGAACTGATAGTATCAAGCGCCCACAGGACACCTGAAAGGACAAGTGAGTGGTCCAAAACAGCAGAAGAAAAAGGGATCGAAGTAATCATAGCAATTGCTGGTGCGGCAGCCCATCTTGCTGGAGTTGTGGCAAGTGAAACAACATTACCAGTTATTGCTGTACCTGTAGCAGCCACGACATTGGGCGGTATTGATGCACTATTATCAATGGTTCAGATGCCTGGCGGAATTCCTGTAGCTACAATGGCAATAGGTAATGCAGGAGCAAAAAATGCTGCTATTTTTGCCTGTCAGATTTTAGCCGTCAAATATCCAGAAATTAACGAACGCCTTAAAAAATATAGGCAGGAAATCAAGAATAAAGTTGTTAAAGACAACGAAGAAGTCCAAAAATTGGTACAGTCTGAATAATGATTATTTACAAGGCATCCACAAAACATTTTATAAAAATTTTTAAATTATCTGATAAATATTCCATTCCTTTTATCTATCCCACCGATACTATCTACGGTATCGGTGCTCCTTTTTTAAATTTTGAAGCTAACAAACATATATACCTAATAAAACAACGCGACTACAAAAAACCGTTCCTTGTTTTAATAGGAAATTTAGATCAATTATTCATGCTAATAGATGAATCATCTTTTACCGCAACACACAAAAAAATCATTAATAAACTGTGGCCAGGTGAATTTACATTAATATTTAATGCAAAAAAGACTTTACCTTCCTATCTTTTAGATAAAGGGAAAATAGCAGTTAGATTCCCGAAATACAAAGAATTAACAGAAGCTATCAAAGTAACATTCCCAATAACTTCAACAAGTGCAAATATTTCCAACACAAATATCAACCAAAACTTTAAAGATATCCTCAACCAGTTTAAAAACAAAGTTGACTATTTTATTTATAAAAAAGCGCAGTCAGACGTCCCTTCTACAATTATCGATTTATCCGATTCTAATAATCCTATTTTTATAAGAAATCCTAAAAACTACAAAATTGAAGATTTAATAAAATAATATCATCAAAACCATTGACATATAATATCTTTTTAGTTAAAATTTATATAAACGGAGGTGTCCTATGACAAAAGCTGACATCGTTGAAAAAATTTATGAAAAGCTTGGTATCACAAAAAAAGATATTGCAAATGTTGTTGACATGGTTTTCACAACAATGAGAGAAGAAATTTTAAGTGGAAATAGTGTCAAAGTTTCAGGATTTGGTAATTTTGAAGTAAAAGTAAGAGGTAGAAGGGTTGGAAGAAACCCAAAAACAGGCGATGAAGTGGTAATACCACCAAGATACGTAGTATCTTTTAAACCAAGCCACTTATTCAAAGAAGAGGTTAATGCTTAAAACTCAAAAACTGTACTACAAAATCAGTGAAGTTTGCGAAATTACCGGCTTAAAACCCTCAGTTTTAAGGTTTTGGGAAAAAGAGTTTAGACAATTAAGACCAATAAAAACAGGTAGCAAACATCGCCTATATACCCAAAAACATATAGACTTGATTTTACAGATAAAAAAAATGCTATATGATGAAAAATTGACTATTGAAGGCGCTCGTAAGCGCCTTTCTGATTCCAGAGTTAAACTTTCAAAAGAAGAAATCAAAAAAGAGTTGCAAGAAATTTTAAATCTGCTAAAAAAATAGGCTCTGTCGGGGCGTGGCGCAGCCTGGTAGCGCACACGCATGGGGCGCGTGTGGTCGCTGGTTCAAATCCAGTCGCCCCGACCATTTTTCTTAAATTCAATAATGGTGAAATCATGAAAAAATACAGCTTTAAAAATGATTATAGTGAAGGTGCTCATCCCAATTTATTAAATGCATTAAATGATACAAATTTTATTCAAACAGAAGGGTATTCTACAGATATTTTCTGCTTAGAAGCTAGCAAAATCTTAAAGAATAAAATTGGGAAAGATGATATAGATATCCATTTCGTATCTGGAGGAACTCAGGCAAATCTTATAATGATTTCTTCTGCATTAAGACCTTACGAGTCTGTAATATCAGCAACTACGGGACATATAAACATCCATGAAGCTGGAGCCATCGAATCAACAGGACATAAAATTAATTCGATTGATACCTCTGCCGGAAAGCTTACGCCGGAATTAGTAGAAGAAATCTTAAAATTCCACACTGATGAACACATGGTTAAGCCAAAACTTGTCTATATATCAAATTCAACTGAAGTTGGAACAATCTATAAAAAACATGACTTAGAGGCATTGTTTGAAATCTGTAGAAAATACGACCTATACCTCGTTATGGATGGAGCAAGACTTGGTTCAGCCCTCACCTCACCTTTTAATGATTTATCATTAAATGATATAGCTAATCTTTGCGATATGTTTTATATCGGTGGCACCAAGAATGGAGCTTTGATAGGTGAAGCTATTATTATAACAAATAGTAAATTAAAAGATGATTTCAGATATCACATTAAGCAGAAAGGCGGATTAATTGCAAAAGGAAGAATTTTTGGAATTCAATTCATTGAACTTTTCAAAGAAAACTTATATTTTGATTTAGCAAATCACTCAAACAGAATGGCTCTTAAATTAGCTGAGGGTATAAAACAGTTAGGTTTTTCTTTTTTGTATCCACCTGAAAGTAACCAAATTTTTCCAATTTTTCCTAAAAGACTTATCGATATTTTATTAGAAAGCTTCGATTTTTATATATGGAAAGTAATAGATGAAGAACATTACGCAGTAAGACTTGTAACATCTTGGGCTACAAAGGAAAACAAAATTGATGAATTTTTATCAATCATCCAATCTTTTGCTTGACAAATAATTGCTAAATGGTTATAAACTCTCCACGCACTTTAAATGTCTTGTTTGCCCGGGTGGTGGAACTTGGTAGACACACAGGACTTAAAATCCTGTGGGCCTTTCAGCCCGTGCCGGTTCGAGTCCGGCCCCGGGCATTCTTAATTATCAATAAGTTATAAAAATCATAAATTTTGCCAGATTACACCTTGGGTTACACTTTGGGTTACACTTTGGTAATAGATTGGAAATTAGGCGATTAAATCGCATTGAAGAAATATTAATTTTCCATGGACAAAAATATTATGTTCATCAGAGTATTTTGGAAAAGAATATTTTGAGTCTTTATAATACCTTGGCCTGTTCATTCTTTCAAATCCATTTAAAAAGATTATCTATTTTTGCTGTTAACACCCATCTATCATATATATGTCTGTACTTTTTAGGAGTTGGTTGAGTTATGATATAACAGATTTTAAATTCATTTTGTTTTATCAAAATGGCTAAAATCGAACGAAATAGACTCCATTGATGAAGAAAAAGAAAAAATAAATGCTTTGTTGGAACAGTTTGAAATTTTATGGGAAGTATCGGATTTAACAGATAGAAAAAGGATACTGAGTGCTTTGATTGAAAAGATTGTTGTATATGATAAACATGTTGATATTCAGTTCACTACTGGATATCGGCAAAGAATAGAAATAGAAAAACCCAAAGTTGATTATTTCAAAAGGCAGCTTGAAAAATGGGAAATTGAGGTTTTAAAGAATACACCCACAAAAAAAGCAAAAGCTTTACTTATGCTTGCTGAAGGCAGGAAAATCAGTGAAGTTGCTCATAAGCTTCAAGTTGATTTTTTAAAAATTCAGTGGCTTGTAAAAGCTTTTAACAGATCAGGGATAAAAACTTGTTTTGTTGATTTTAAACCAAACATGAAAATTGAATTTGAAGATTATGTTTTAGAGAATATAGAAAAATTAAAATATATGACTTTCGATGATCTAATGAAACATTTACAGGAAAAAGGTTACAGTGTAGCAAGTAATACACTAAAAAATTTTTGGTATAGGCATTTTATTAGTAAAAAAATTTAATGAGTTGTTGATTTCATAAAATATGTTATAATTAATGTAATGTTGTTTGACAATTGAATATTTTTTTGTGATGAGATGATTAAAATTTAGGCAAAAATTGTATAATTGGTGGATGAATAGGATAATAGGAAGCATGACAATTATATAAAGTTTTTATTTAACAAATAGTTGTGCAATTTTTTAAAGTTCTCCAATGATGTTTAGATTGAAAGTAAAAGTTTAGGATTATCAGAAAGTTATCGATGGTTTATTTATTGTGAACACGAAAATTTTTGTTATTTATTGTCAATAAGTTATAAGATAGGGTGCTTTTAAAAGATAGGTAGCGAAAAATAAAACGGAGAACTTTAAAAATAGGTTGCTAACATATTGATAATTTGGTATTTAGTAAATATACTGTTAGAATTGGTTACCCTGTTCGAAGGGATTGCGACCTTCAAGCATCATTTCCATGCTAAGTTCTAAAGCAAGTTCTGTCAGAATTGGTTACCCTATTCGAAGGGATTGCGACGTAATTACTGCAAACCATTGCTAAAAATCTTATATCTTCTATCGGTCAGAATTGGTTACCCTGTTCGAAGGGATTGCGACAGTATGCGGATCATGACCACAAAAGTCTGGTGACATTCTTGTCAGAATTTGTTACCCTATTCGAAGGGATTAGGTATGTTTGAGAGGAAAGTCTTGAAATTTGTTAAAAAAAGTACCCTGGTCAATTTTTATTGACTCTAATGAAAATTTTCGCTAAATTATAAGTAACAGATGAAAATTATAGACAAACAGTTATATACTTAAAAAGTGCCCCTTGCAACGTCCTGCTAATTAAAAGAAGCAGGGCCGACCAAGGGGCTTTACTTTTTGGAGAAAAATAATGTTTATTCGAAAAGTAGCTTTTGTAATTGATGGCTGGTTTATGTACAAAAGAATACAATCATTAAAATTATTTTATTACAATGGAGAAAACATTAGGAACTACTGTAAAAAATTATTACGAATGAATGATTATTTATATAGAATTTATTATTATGATACTTTACCTTTGAATAAAAAAGGTGAACATCCTTTAACGAAAAAAAGTATTGATTTTTCAAAAACTGAACAAGCTAAAAAACAAACAGAATTATTAGAATCAATAAAAAAGACACCACTATTTGCTCTTAGACTTGGGACCACATATTGGGAGAATAATGCTTGGACTATTCGTTATGATAGATTAAAGGAATTACTTAAAGGAAAAATCACTGTTAATGAGTTAGAAGAAAGAGATATAAAGCCTTTGATTAAACAGAAATCAGTAGATTTAAAAATTGGATTGGATATTGCTTCTTTAGCAAATAAAAGAATTGTTGATGTTATTATTGTGATAACAGGTGATTCAGATATTGTTCCTGCTTTAAAACATGCTCGGAAAGAAGGCATTCAAATAGGTTTGGATACTTTAGGGAACAAAGTTAGACCAGAATTAGAAGAGCATATTGATTTTAAGGTAACTGCAATTCACAGATATAATAACAAACAATAATTTATTACTCATCTTTGAGTTAAACAGTTATTTTCATCTGGGTGGACATAACAGTTTAATACTTGAAAGAGCAATAATTCGTCTGACTTATAACTTATTGAAATACAAAATAATTTATACACTACCTTTTAGAATGTGTTTGCCAGTGGAATTGCGTCCAAAATCAGTGATTTTGGACGGAAAACTGCTTTGGAAAGGCAAGAATGAATAGAAATATTGGGATATTTTAGATTTCAAATGAAAAAATTTTATAAAATGAAGGGATATTTTTAGAATACCATTGATGTGCAACGTCCTTAAATCATTTTATAGGCAAAAATTCGTACAAAAAACGGATCACCTTCATGAAAATTGACATCCATCTATAATGCTTACTTTTAAATCAAGCTACCACTGTTCAAGCTCACCTACTGCTATGGAAGCACCAGCGGAATAGCGACCAGGTGCAACGGTTTGTTATACTTTTTCATCTTCTTTAAAATGTAATGCACATTTATATCATATTTTTTAATACACTCAAATCAATATTTGTACTCCCTTTTGTTTTATTCGCCTCCTCTGAAATTTTAGCAATTTTTATACTCTTTTTGCATTTATGGGATTTTCTAGCAGTAATTTATTCATTTACAATTACTTTTAAATCAATACCGCCAACTTCTTTTAAGTAGTTTTCAGTAACACCCAATAAAGTCATAATATTCTCAGAAGTATTTTGTTTTGATAATCCTGGTTGAACTATAAAAATCTCAAATTCCATAGTTTTTTTATTTTTTGCTATTAACATTAATCTTTCTAAATCTTCTTCTGTCCCTTTTTCAATTCGGCTTTTTTCAAACCCTTGTTTAACTTTCGTTTTTCTGCGTAATAAGTGTTCAAAAAATTCTAACCCTTTTTTATGTTTCCAATTTACTGATTTTTGTGCTTGACCACAAACTTCATAAAAGTTATCTATACGTGTGCTAATTGTTCCGCCTTTTGCATACTTAATGTGATAAAATTGAACCTTTATTTCTTTATCATTCTCTTTAATTGCTATAACATCAGCTATTTCCCCTGAACCATCATCATCATAAATTATGTCAAAATTACTCTGTTTAAGATGTTGAATGACTTTATATTGTATTGAATCAGTTTGAATTGGATCTATACCTTGAGATTCTTTACTTAAATCTACCCCTTTCCAATTCCAAGATATCAATCTTTCATTTGGATAAGGTATGATTGTTTGTTTTAATTCAACATATTCAAACCCCGTAAGAGATGAACCGTCAGCAAACCAAACTTGGGGGGGATTTTCATTAAAATAATCAACAATATCAATTTCTCTTGAACCAATTTTTATAATAACAGAATCAGAACTTATCTTTGATATTTTATAATCAGCAAATTGATTTTCTGTCTCAGCGTCCCTATTTAAAAATAATTCTTTTTTAAATTGTACTTTAATCAATGGTGTTTCTATTTCGAAGTTTATCTCCCCATTATCAGAAGGATTTACAAGGTTTAAAGAGCAATCCGATAGATAAAATTCATTATCATTAATTAATATAAAAATTTTATGCTCAAAATAAATACTTTCGTTCCAATCAATATGAGTAGGATATTTTTTAGGAATTTCATTTACAATTTTAGGTATTAATGTCTCCTTCAAAATTTGATTAGGATTTATCGATTCATCGATAAGTTTTTTCCCTAAATTATCACACCAAGAAATAAACTCTTTTAAATTACCCCTTAAGTAACTCCATATTCTACCCTTGTATGAACAACCTAATGTTATTTTATTACCATCTTCATACCCAGAACCAAAAGTAAATGCTTTTTGCCCCCTTTGTTGTTCAGCAATAGATAGCGCTTCTTCAATATCCGTCCCCACCATCATTCTAAATCTTATTTTTCTATTTAAAAATTCTTTCAATCCAACATTTTGTAAAGAAATTCTCTTTATGTCGGAATATACTCTATAAGTATTTAAACCAGATATTAACTCAAAGCCATTTCCCAAAACCGCTTTAGCAATATTTTTATATAAGCTTGACTTATCTGAGCTATGAATAAATAATAAATTGTTGGTTGTATCATAATATAAGACCATTAATTTCCAATTTAATCCATAAATATCTTTATAGTTAACCCACTCTATTTCATTGCGTTCTGCACTAATAAAGACTAATGTTTTTGATGCTGGGTTATAATCAAAAAATTTATATTCAAGATCATCATAGTGATTTATTCCTTCTTTGAATCTTTTTAAATTAAAAGTTGAAGTATGATTTTTATAAACAACAGTACTTAATGCAAATCTTATATTCTGAAAAGGGATTTTTGAATCGTCAATATGTTGAAATCCGCGAATAAATTCGTCAAAATCAATCTGTTCATCAATTTTACCGGAACTTAAAGTTGATAATAACAAATTCCAATCAGAATCTTGTGCATATAATTCACTTAACTCATCTTCCACATTTGAGTCTGCTAAATTTGCAATAAATGTTGCGGTACCAAGTTGTTTGTCAATAGAAGTTCTTGTAAATCTACCCGCAAATTGCAATGTAACTGGTAAACTTTTTCTTATGTCATGAAAAGCAGCTATTTTTAGTTGCGGCAAATCAAAACCTTCCCCTAACATATTTACAGCAACAATTATTTTATGCTTTCCATGAATAATAGATTCTGTTATTTCTTTTTTTCCAGGAATAGAAGAGTGAATTAAAACAGGATTTAAATCACTATAATTTTTATGATAAATTTGAAATATTTCTTCCGCTCTTTTTTTGTTTTCACACCTTGCCATAAGAATGTGGTTGTATCCGTTTTCTAAATCATATCGTAATTGCTCAACTGCTTTTTCGGCAATTAACCTATCGCCTTTTATTAAATCATATTCCCTTACCGGTATGAATTTTATCTGTTTGAAATATCCTTGCTCTTGCGCTTTTTTTAAGGGAAAATTAAAAATTATTTTTCCTTCTAATTTTTTTCTGTCATTCCTAAAAGGTGTTGCAGTAAACTGCAATATTTGTTCTCTTTTGAAAGAGTCTCTTACTTTTTTCCACAAATTTGATTCGATGTGATGAGCTTCGTCAAAAAAAACATATTCAAAATCCTTTGATAACATTTGCAGAGTCTCAAGCGTGTTTTTTGAGAGGATCGCCATAGTAGTAACAACAACATTACAATTATCAATAAAATCTTTTAATTCATCGATGTCTGCAAAATTTTGCTTCCATAATCCCACTCTTGGGAATAAAGAATTGTTTGAAAGTAATTTAAACTGTTTTAATAATCCTAATGAATAGAATTTTTTAAAGGTTTGTTCTCTTAAAGCATCGAAAGGAACAACAACTAATAACTTATTAATTTTCCTTGCAACTAAAGAAGCCAACATTACTTCAGTTTTACCAGTACCTGTTGGCATTACAACAGTTCCAATATCGTTAGAAACTTTGAAATGACTTAAGATGGAATATAATGCAGCTATTTGTGGATCTCTTAATCCATTAATCCCTTCTTTCAAATTCTCTTCAATAAAATAGAAATTATTGTTCCAAGATCTAACAATTTCGTCAGTTGAATACTTTTTATCTAGTGGATGTTTTAACCATTTAATTAGCTCAATAGAACCAGAAATTAACCTTTCTTCAGTTGCTTTTTGATTAGTTTTTATAACATAATCGTAACCTTCAGGTATGTTATTCTCATTTCTTACCAAACAATATTGTGTTTCATTAGCTTCAATTATTGTAAAAGCGCGATGACTTGAAACAAAACTATAATCTACTTCTTTTTCAGAGATTATTAATTGTGAAACTATATTTTTAATCCCGTTTTTTTTCCAGTATATTTTTTCTAATTTTGGTAAAATTATTGTCATTTCCTATCTCTTATATTTTTTACAGAACGTTTAAAAAATGAAGACGTATTTATCTTTCAATTATGTATAACTTATTATTATACTGCAGCCATCTTAACGTAAAATCTATATTAATTTTATCATTAGGGGTTTACTTTGTCAATTTATGGTGCACAAAAAAATGTTAATTTTTTATGTCATGCAATATTTAATTACAATGTCAAATGTTATACTGCAGCAATAAAATGTCTAAATTTTATTCTCGGGTGCTGGACCATGATATTATTGTGATAAAATATGTTATGTTTCGATTATTTATATTAAATTTTTATATTAAATTTCTAAAAAATGCTTTAAATAAGCATCTGGCATAACAAACTTATAAGAGACATATAATTATCTCTTCAAATTCAGCTCTTTACGTATTCTTATTGCTCCCCAGTCTTCCATACTTATTACCCCTTTTACCCACAATACAGTTTGGGTTATTTTCTTGTAGGGTTGGCAATCTTTTGGATAAAATTGGGTCAATTTTACTTGAGAACTTACACAACTACACTACCATGGAATAATCTCTAATAAATTATTGCCTGCGTATATTTTGTAGCCATTTTTATTGACTACAAATGTTACAGAATATCCAGGGGGCTCGCAGTCTTCTTCAATATGAGCAGTTGTGCATTCTCTTGCTAATTGGAAATATTTTGCAAGAGATTTTTTGGAAAGAGCCAGTTTAACTCTAACCCCACCTATTGTAATTTGTTTTACAGGTTTTTCAATATTATCTCTACATTCAAACTCAAAAATTTCTAATATATAGCGATTATTACCATCGTGATAAAAAAGGTTAGCGCAACTTCCTAATGGAGTAAAATCATAATGCAACTCAAAATATCCTGAGTCTAATGAAAATTTATTTTTAGCAATCCAATTTTTTATTTTCTTTAATTCTTCTTCCGTTAAATAAAACATAGAATTTCTTTCGTCCATAAACTCCTCCTTGTTTTTAGCTTTTTACTTTTGAAACGTCCTAAATATTTCAACAATTGATGAATTGTTCTGTTTTACAGCTATTTCTAATGGTGATTCTTTCTCTGTATTTTGTATGTTTATATCAGCTCCATACTCAAGTAAAAGGTGAACAAATTCTGGTAAATTTGCTCGAACAGCTACATGTAATGGTGTATTTCCAGTTTTTTTGGGGATATTTACATTTGCCCCATTTTCAATTAATAATTTTGTAATTTTTAAATAAGTAAAATAAGTTTCATCTTTATTGTATCTTTTAGAAAGAATTAGGTATAATGTGTGTAAATGATTTTTAAAATTAATTGCTTTATACAAAGGAGTTTCGCCATCAATGTCTAATGAGTTAACATCCGCTCCATTTTCAATAAGACATTTAATTGCTTTTTCATTTTTATATTCTACAGCAATATGCAGCGGTGTTTTTTGGTCTTTATTTCTTAAATCAATATTTCCTATTTTTTCTAAAATATATTTGATTACTTTTTCATCTGCTTTCTGTACTGCTGCATGTAATATAGAATTATCATTATTATCTTTTACATGCATGTTAGCCCCTTTTGCTATTAAAAATTTTAAAATTTCCAGATTTCCAACTAAAGCAGCCGTATACAAAGGAGTTTGTCCTAAACGATTTTCAATATTTAATAAAGCATTATTTTTTATCAAGAATTTTACAGCATTTATATTATTTCTTAAAATCGCAAGGAATAATGGAGTGTTTCCATTTTCATCTCGAACATTTATATTGGCTTTATATTGTAAAAGCAGTCTAATAATTTTTTTATAATCAATATCATTTTCTTGATACAAGTTACTAACGACAATATGTAATGGTGTGATCCCTTCTTCATCAGCAATATTAGGATCAGCTCCGTGCTCAAGTAATAATTTTATTGTTTCAATGTAATTACTCTTGATCTTAGAATTTGCAGATTCAATAGTAAGATATAGGGGAGTTTTCCCTTCATCATCTTTCATATTAATATTCACATCTTTTTGAAGTATGTATTTAATGATTTGATTGTGATGATTAGCACTCGCTAATGGTAGCATCATTTCTAAATCTTTATTTGAAATATCAGTTAATTCGCTTATATAAGAAATTAGATCCATAGATCCTGTTTTTACAGCACAGTATAACAATTCATTTTTATCAATTTTTGCTCCATGTTTAACAAGCAATTTTAGTATGGATAAATGATTATTAATTACAGCTAGATAAAGAGGACTTTTTCCAATTCGATTTTTAAGATCCACATTAGCACCCTTTTCTAAAAGAAATTTTACCAATTCAATATTTCCTAAAATAATAGCCCTGTGCAATGGAGTATCTCCGTAAACATCCTGTACAGCAACATCTGCTCCGTTTTTAATAAGATATATTACAATTTCTAAACAGTTTTGCCTTGTGAATTTGTGCAACGGTCTTTGGTTGAGATTGTTTTTTACGTTAACATCTGCTCCATGATCAACTAGGTATTTCACAACTTCAAAACAATTATTTTCTACTGCATAATGTAGTGGTTTTTCTCCCTTCAAGTTTGAAACATTCAGCTTAATTCCTTGATCAATAAGAAATCTTGCAATATCTATTTTTTTATACTTTACTGCTTTATGTAAAAGAGTATCACCTTTTTCATCCTCAATGTTAATAAGATCGGAATTTTGATGAATAAGCTTTTTAACTTTTAAAGTCTCTCCTTTTTCAATAGCTTTAAAAATTTCACTGTATTGATTTTGCCTATTCTCCATTGAATTTCTCCCAATGAAATTTTATTGGTATGATATTTTTAATTTATTATAACTTGGCGACATCTTTAGACGTTCGTTTAAAGTTTGATTGTTGTATGCAAATTTTCAGATACATAGTATCAGTTTTTCATGAAAATAACTCATCTTAAAATAAAATAACTTACAAGCTCTTAGAGATGAAAGAGAGAGGAGAGTATGGAGTTGGTATATGTACTGCTAATTCAATATCTAAATTACATTTATAAACTTTTCATAAACTTATTCCCTAATTCAGCCAGTTTTTCTGCTCTATCTTCAAGAAGTTTTTTAAATAACTCTGCACGTGTTAAATTGTCATATTTAGCTTTATTAGTTATTAGTTCATTAACAATAACAGGATTAATTAAATTAGCTTCAAGAATCTCATTGAATCTACCATCAACGGCATCTTTAATATGCGATAAATAATCTTCAACAGGTATATCTTTTATTAAATTTTTGTTATCATCTGATGATATTATTACATAATTAGCAATTGAATTTATATAACCATTAAGAACTTTATCTCCAGTATTAGGCTTAGATGCTTTAGGTATTAAATGATGTTTATCAAAATTTGAAGCTAATACGGTTTGCATAGTTTGCCCTGTTATAGACTCTCTACAGCCAATTTATAATATTAAATTTATGTTCTGCCAAAATTTAACTAAATCAATTTATTTTAAATTCTTAAAATATAATGATATTTAGGTAATCAAAATTTTCTATAGATTTCTAAAAATACTTGATAATATCTAAAAATGATTTAAATTACTAAACAACATAATTGAGAGGTGGTAGATTGGGAAAAATCATTAAACTAACAAGTGAAACATATGAGCGTCTTGCTAATTTAGCTAAGCCTTTCGAAACAGAAGAAGCACTTATAAATAGGTTGATAGATTTTTATATCCAACAAAATAATAAATCGAAAGTTATACGAGGTTATAATGAAAAAGATAAAGTTAAAAAACCTTTATTAATTTTTCATCCTGACGAATTTACGTTTTTTAAGGATATATTATCTAAGAAGATTGCATATGGAATAATATACTATAAAAATGGTGATAAAGAATATATCACTTGGAAAGCCCATAAATTAAAACCAACATCGAATTTAAGAGCTAATTTATACTCTGGATATTTAAGAAACTGGCGTAAAAAAGGAATAGTTAAGTTTGAGATATCAACAAATATAGATGATTTAAATTTAAAATGAATATTTTAGTATCTAAAATATAAAAAGGAGCAAACTATGAATAACAAGTATTACCGATATCTTGAAAGTATTGGTAAAAGTTGTTTTAAAAAATATTTTGATTTATTCTCTGATGAAAAAATTCCAAATAAACTAATTATAGATGAGATGCATAATAAGGAAAAATATACTTTAAATTCGTGCAGAACTCGTACTTATAAAGCTAGATGGATAATTCGAAATATAGATAATGCACCAGAAGACATACAAGAATTTTATAATAGTTGTAGAAAAATTAGGTAAAATTACATGAAATATTGGTGTGTTGACGTTAAAATAGGTGACGATATAATGGTTAAACTAAAACCTGAAGTTGTAAACCTTTTAAAAAGTTCTCCGACAAAAAAAGCTTTGAGGTTATCTGTAGAAGTTTTAAAAGAAAAATATAGCAGAGAATGGCCTTATTTATTTTTGGATTGTCCATTCTGTTATTTTATTAAAGATTGCAGAGATTGTCTGTGGAAATATATAATTGATATTCATTTTGATGATATTCCTTGTATATCATATTTAGAAGAAAGAAATTTACTTCAACTAAAGAGGTTATAACATGTGTAAATACTTATTATCCTTTTTTCAATTTTTATTTTTATTAAATTTTTTAATTACAAATGGTTATGCTGAAACAAAAGAAATCATTTCAGAAGGTATATATAACATGGGTGATATGGAAACTCCATTCTTTGCAGAAAGAATGGCTTTGCTAAATGCCAAACGCAATGCTTTGGAAGAAGCTGGCACTTATATTGAGAGTTTTACTAAAATTGAAAATTTCAAATTAACAAAAGATGAAATAAAAATCTTATCATCAGGAATAATAAAATTGGAAGTTCTTGATAAAAAAAGATTAGTCAGTAACAATGGCATTCAATTTTGGGTAAAAATAAAAGCCGTTATAGAAACGGATGAACTTACTGATATGATTAATATAATAAGAGCTAACGAAAAAACTTTTTTAGAAAATTATAAAAAATTACTACAAGATTATAGTAAGGTGCTCAAAGAATTAGATAATCTGAAAAAACAAATGAGTAAAACGACAGATAAACAAGAAATGAAAATGATTCAAAATCAAATTAATAAAAATAGAAATCGATTATTGGCTACCCAGTATTATGATGAAGGATTCTGGTATTTTTTAAGAAATGAAAATTTTAAAGCAATTGATTCTTTATCTAAAGCAATAAATTTAGATCAAAATAACAGTACTTATTATGAATTTCGATCAAGGATTTATATGACGTTAGGACAATTTGATAATGCAATTAAAGATTTAAACAAGGTTTTGGAACTGCAACCAAATAAAAGTGAGTACTATGCAATAAGAGGAGTTCTTTATAGTATACAACATCAAAGAGAAAAGGCTTTGAGTGATTTCAACATTGCAATATTATTAGATCCTGAAAACATAGAAGCTCTTGTGCAGAGAGGTATAATCTATTCAGAAAAAAAAGAATATAGCAATGCATTATCAGATTTTAACAAGGTAATAATATTAAATCCAAATAAAGCTAATGCTTATTCATTAAGAGGGACTATTTATCAGAAATTAGGAAATTATCAACAAGCTTTGAACGATTTTAATAAAGCTGTAGAGCTAAATCCTAATGAATTATTAGTTTATGATCAGAGAGGTCTTTTGTTCTTGGAAATTAAACGGTATAATGATGCACTAAAAGATTTTCTAACAGCATGTCAATTAGGAGATTCTTATGGTTGCAAACTTTTAAAAAATTTAAACTCCAAATTGAATAAAAAATAAGTGTCCATAGTATTTATTTAAATTTGATTTATTAGTTTTTTTAGTTCGAACTCAGTAAGTAGTTTTATAGGAATTTTCAATTTATTATTTTTCTTATTATAAATATAACTAAAATCATCATAAAATTTGAAAGACCAAACTTTAAATTTAGAATTTTCCAATTTACTTTCATATAATAATATTTTTTTTAATTCTTTGAAATTCAAAAAAATATACCCTTTATTTTTTACGCGCACTATGATGATAAAATTAGAATATTTTGAATGATTATACTTTTTAATATTAGCTTCTCGTATATCAAACCAGTAATAATTACTTTTATTTTTTTGAACAGAAGGAGAAAGACAAAAAACTTCATTTTTAATAAAGATAGTGGTATTTTTATCCTGTTTAAATCCCATATCAGATAACACATTTTTTCCATATTGCATTGTTTTAATGTGATTACCACTCATACCAACATCACTTTAAAAAGTATAAAATTGTAAAAGTCAAGTAAAAATCCCCACCTTATCGTAGATGGATACAAAGATACTTACCACTTAAAAATTAATAAGGATAAGAAAAGTATGGTTGATTGTACAAAACATCACCATAATGGAAAATCATTTAAATCTGATAGAAAAAATAAGATGAGAATATAGTACAATTAAATGTTTTTTATAATTTCATAAAATTAACGAATTTGCCATAACACAAAATCTAACATCTTTACTTTAGATATATTCAAATTCAGAAATTTTCTTTGAAACTTTTCTACCAAAAATTCCCCTATTCCAGTTGATAAAAAATTATTAACAACCTGTTGCAATTGCTCATACAAGATTATTATCTTTTTTGCTCTTTCATTTGATTTATAATTTGGTAACTTAAGATTGGTATTTTTCAAAACAAATTTATCAATAACTGGCATATCAGGATTTATTGTCGCTACAAGTTTGCTAGCAAACGAGGCTTCTAACTTCCCTGTTTTTTCTTTCAAGTCAAATAAAATATCAGCAAATGAAACTTTTTTATTATGCTTATTTTGTTCAAGTATATTATAAAAATGCAACTGCCAGACCTTATTTCTTCTTACTCGATAAAAACCATTAAATTTTCTTTGAAATTCAAGATCAATTGTTACATCAGTTATCATAAGTTTTTCTTGTAAATATGTATATTTATATAATACAGTATTATCTATATTCTCAACTACTCTGTTCACATCATCTAAAGTGAGTCGAATCATTTAAATATTCTCCATAACACAAATTTAAAAATAATTTCACTATCGGTAGTGTATAAAAATTGTGAGGGTTTCTAAATATCTATCAATCTATTATACCTTTACTGTTTCTAACTTAGAAGTATCACTCTACATAAACCCTGCATATCCAGTAGTTTTTGCTCTATATAATATTTCAAGCAACTTCTTAACCGTATACTTATACGGAGTCTTGATATTTATTGTTTTTCCATCATCAAGTTCAACCTCTATTCCTTCATCCTTAATCAAAGGAATCGACTTTATCTTTCCAAAATCCATTTCTTTACTTTTTTCAGTTTCTAATACATTAATTAATTCTAATATAGGTTTTTCCAGTTGTTGCCTTGTGCCGTGAAACTTAGGTAAAATTTTCATTTTTATAGCAAGGTCAAATGCCTCATTTAAATCTTTATAGCTAAAATATTTTGAGTTTTTACAATTATATAAAAACATTATTATTTCATCAAAAACACGATACCCAAAATGCAAATTATATTTCCTTAGTAAATTATTGATTTCTTCTAGTTTAGAAGTATATTTTTTATTTTCTGTACAAAATTCTTTTATTTTTCCTTTATCAATAACAGCAAATTCTCCATTGTTTATAAAATCTTCTTTAAATTTTTCTTTTAGTTCAGTGTCAATTTCACTATAATTATTTGTAAAATCTTCTTTTTCCACTTTTGCTACGGTATTATTTTTACTATTTTTAATATTATCTTTTATGTATTCATTAAAACTTCCAACATCAAACTCAATAGTGAAAGCTCTATCCAAAACTTTTGGTGAAAACATATGAGTTGTTTCATCTATATTTACAGTTCCAACAAAATAAAGATTTGGAGGTAAAAAAAGCTCTTGGGGAATATCATTTATTTCTTTATTATGAAGTTTAATACTTTGAGATGTAAATTTATAATTATTTTCACTGAGTTTTTCTTCAGCAAAACCTATTTTTTCTAAAAATTTAACAAAAGATTTGTTTTCTTTAGATTCATTTATATCTTTAAATCTTCTACACTCCAAAACACTCAAAAAATCAGCAAAATAATACTCTACTCTTGCTAAGTTCATTTCATCAAATAGGATAAAAAATGGATCTGCTTTCTTCCCATTCATTGTATAGTTTTTAACAGCATTTATTATAAACTCTAAAAGTTTAGTTTTTTCATAACTTTTAGTCAAAGGATTGTAATACCCGAGTAATGATTTACTATCTCTAAAATCCGGACGAATAGATATAAAAATATGATTTAATATTGAAAACAAATCATCAAGATTAAAACAATTCTTAAATTTACCTTTTTCCCATAACTCTTTAACTAATGGTTCGTAAATAAAATTAGTAAATATTAAGTCATGAACTTCTTTTAAATATTTGTTTTTTTCATTCTTCAATTTCTTTTGACAGTCTGTAAACTCCTTACACTCTAAACAGAAAAATTTTGCAATATTAATAAGATCTTCCAATCTAAAAATATTCAAAATTAAACTTGGATTCCATAAATATGCTAATTTCCATTTAACTACATGTTTAGGAAAAGGTAGTTTTTCAATTTCCTCAATTTTTGAATTCAAAGCTAAATCTCTTAGTTTTATTAAATATTTTTTCAAATTATTAAAAGCTTCCTGTAATGAATCTCCTAATTCTGGATCATAACAATATCCGTTTTCATTCTTAAATTTTTTAGTACAATTACTACTTGTAGATTTATATATTGAAAATTTATGTGCACTTCCTCCGGCAATACCTCCCAAATCTTTGAATTTACCATGTTCTAAGTCATATACCAACCCCTGCCTAGTATCATGCCAATCCACAATCTTCATATTTTTTAAATAGTCTTCTGTATATTTTTCTTGAAATTCTTTAATTGTTTTTTCAAAATAAGGTATGTTTTTCGCAATTTTTTTCATAACTTCTTTAAAGATACGTTGTAGCATTGAAGACTTTGTATCGAAACATTTAACAAACTCTTCAAAGATTTTTGTTTTTCCTGTTCCAGAAAGCCCAGCAAGAATAACAAAACCTTTAGTTTTGAGTGCATTGTAAAAGGAATTTATAACATATTCTTCTAATTTTAATGAATTAAAATGACAAGTTTTTCCCATCACATTTATATATTCACTATTCATCTTACTTGTATCCTCTTCATATAATGGATCTCCATTCATTTTATCTATATCCTCCTTATATAATGGATGAATGTGGGCTCTTACCCCCTTTAAATTTATAGGCTTGTTTATTATTTCTGCTTGTGAGACTTTAAACAAAATTTTTGGCTTTCCTTTTTTCTCTCCATCATCTTCTATAAATTTTTCTAACATCTTTTTTCTTTTTTCTTTATCAAACCATTCGCTGGCTTTATCACAATCTTTCCAATCTTCCGGTAAATCATCACTAAATGGGTCTTTTAAAATTAAAAATCCTTCAATTTTATATCTTGCATATAGAGTTTTGTTTTTTATAGCATATATATAAAAGTATCCTTGTTTATTTAACAAATCTTCTAAATTTTTAATTATTTCCTCTCTACCTGCAGGTAATTGATGCCACCAAAAAATACTACATTTAGAGTCAATCATCTTTCGCGTATATTCTTCTAACTGCTGGTTGTCTACAAAATACAACCCTATTAAGTTTTTCATTTTAACTCCTTATCTCTAATTTTAAATCTATATATCCAATTCCATTTAAAGCTTTTTCTAAACAATCTATAAAACTATTTAATTCTTCAGGTTTTTTATCATTCTCATTGATTTGCCAAAATTTTCCTTTATTTTTATTCCCCAAACACACAGCGGTAGCTGAATTTAATTTTAATCCATCTTTGTAATAATGCATATTTTGGAGAATATCTTTTTTATTATTTTCAAAAATTCTAAATTTTGCATCAAACACTACTTTTTTGTTTTTATCCTTAAACTCTATTAAAAAATCAGGTCTAAATGGTAACCCTGAATATGAATATTTTGTAGACTGGAAATTTAAGATTAAACCATTTTCAAATTTAAATTTAGCTTCTTCGTATATTGTTTTTCCTTGATTTTTTTCCACAAAATCCAATTTAACTTTATACTCTCCAAATTCTTTTTTTAACTCTTTTAACAATTCAACCAAAACATAATATTCCCAGAGAGTCGCCATATCTTTTAAAGAAAAAGCCATATCTAAATCTTTAAAAAACTCTGGGACAAAAGAAAGATGCAACAATCTATATATTTGGAATAACTCTCTATAACCTGACTTTTTCTGTAATACCTGAGAATAGGATGGAAATATATTTAATTCACCAATTTCTGAAAATATATATGAGTTTAAAGCTTTTTCTATTTCATTGTTCATATCTTCTAACTCTTTCAGTAAAAATTTGCTATACAAATCTTTTAGGATGGCAGATAATTCTTTAAGGAATTTTTTTACAAATCTGTTTTCCAATGTATCAAAACTTTCTTCATTTGAGTATTGTAATACTGTTGTAGGTGAATACTTTTTGTTGTTTATTTCTAAAATACCTTCATCTGTCTCTATATAGCATTGAGGATTCTGAGTTATATTTATTAATATGTTGGCATCTATGTTACTAACCTCTGATAACGGTTTATACTCTTCATATTCTGTGAGTTTTCTATGAGGGTTTGATAAGATTAATTGAACTGATGATAATAGCTGATCTCTCTTATTCAATAAAACCGATAGTTTTAAAATATCACTATTAATAGGTTCACTTTCATTGACACTAAAATCTGCCAAAGACAGAGTGTATATTATATCTCCTTTAGAAATTTCCCGTAAAATATAATTTAAAAATTTAGAAAAAAACTCATCGTAAGATTTCTTAATGTCATCAGAATTATTCAATTCTTCCTTTATTAAGAGATTTTTGATTTTTCTAGGGATTATCAATATACTTTCTGTCAAATAACCACAAAAATTATTAACTATCAAAACATCCTTATTATATGAGATTTTTTCTTCAACATTTAAATATTCAAATAAGTGATTATTAACTACTTCACTTAATTGTTTATCATCTTTTAAGCTAATAATTTCATTGTCGATTATTTTAACTTCACTCATTAAACATACCTGCAAAAATGACTATAATCACAATACTCACAATGTTTATCAGGTAAAGCATATATATATTCAGAATTTTTCATATGATTTAGGATATATTCTATAAGTTTTTTATAATCTTCGATATGTTCGTCTGATAATTTTTCAATTATTTCATGCCTCTTAGATGCTCCAATATGATGTATTTCAGCTAAAACTTCAGCATTGAATTTTTCCTTTGCCATTAGAATATAGCAAGGCATTTGAACAGAATTTATACACTTTCTTACCTCACACAACACTTTATCATCATAATTATTTAAAATATCAGAGTTGTTTTCTATTAAATTAGCTACCTTATTTTTGTATGGCATAAGTTTACTTGAGCCTGTTTTATAATCTATTACTCTTATCTTACCATTTTCAATTTCATCTATTCTATCAGCAAATCCATGCAGTTTTAATAAATCAGATTTAAGTTCTTTTTCTAATGCTAATAGCGTAAAATCACTTTGATTATAGAGAATATTTTCAAAGTAAGTTTCTATTCTATATTTTAATATGAGTCTTAACGCTTTTATTTTAAAATTATCTAATTTTTTTAAAAATCTTTTAACGCTTCCATCTTTATCAACATATTTATAGTCAGGCAAATTATCTATTTCTCGCTTTATAGATTCACAAATATGTTCTAAGTCTTCTTTTGTTACTCTTTTACCCAAATAATTTTTAAAATTTTCCTCAAAAAATTTATGAACTATTGTTCCAAGTTTATCTGCTTCAAAATCTTCATCTAACTTTATTTTACCTTTAACTCCCTTTATATATTTTAAATAATAGGCATAAGGACACTGCATATAATAATTTATTCTAGAAGGTGAAATATTACCTTCTTTAAATAACTTTTTAAAATGCTCTTTAATTTCTCCATCCTTTACAATTTTATTGTCAATATTTTCAAACTTGGATAATGCTAACTCATGGGTATATATTTGAAACTCTTTTTTAGTTTTTAATTCATTCAATAAAATTAACTGCTCTACGAATCTGCTTTTTATATACTTATCTACACCGGTAGCACCCGATTTATACATCACATAAACATTTTTAGCAGAATAAACCAACCTGAAAAAATTATATCTCATCAACATCTCTTTTTCTTTAAATGAAGTAAGCCCAAGCTCAACTTTTATTTGTTCAGGAAGTAAAGGATCTATCTTATCTCCGGCAGGAAGAATCCCCTCATTTACATCTGCTATAATTATATTTTCAAAGGATAATAAACGAGCTTCAAGCATCCCCATTATCTGAATACCTTCAAGAGGATGCCCTTCAAACGGTATTGTCATATCATTAACTATTTCTTTGATTAAATGATAAGAAAAAAGCACATCAACTTTTCTTTCGGAATTCAATAAATTTAGATTTTCAACTACTTCATTATAAAAATACTGCAATATCTGTGTTGTAAACTTGTATTTGTCTTTTTGTAAGATATTATTATCAAACTGATTAAATAAGTTTAAAAAAGACCTTCGTAATGTGTAAATGTCTTTAACTTCTATAAATTTCATTAATAATAATCTGAAAAAATCTTCACTTTCTTCAAACTTGTAAGTTGAAGATTGTTCCTCAAATAGCTGTTCTTTTAATTTGTTTGCACTACTTACAATCTCATTTTTAAATAAAGTGAGAATATTTGAATTTAATAACCTAAGCAGCAGTTTTGAGTCCACAATATAACTGCTTGTAGTTTTATGTTTTCTATCCATATCAATGAGCACATGGAATAAAGAATCTAAAAACATCCCCACATCTGTATTACCAAAGGGATATCCCATTGATATATTTATATGCAAATCATCCTTTTTATCAAAATAAGCCAACAATGGAAAAAGTGTCCTTGCATCAGGCAAAATCACTGCTAATTTTTCAGGTGATTTTTTATCATTAAAAGCTCTATATTTATCTCTAACTATCTTAAATATTTCAGCTGCCTCAGAATGAGTATCAGGAAACTGATAAAAATAAAATTCAGTCTCTACTGTATTTTTATCATCTTTAATTTCTTCAATATCACTCTTAACATATTTGTTTAATTTTATTATGAGATTATCTACTATTTTAAACGTATCAAAACCAAGTGTTTCATCTTCCCTTTCTTGCAAATCTGTTTGGATATAAAAGTGAATATCGGCAGTTTCAGAAATATTTTTCATCATTTTTAACTCAGAATTTGATAAATAAATCAGCCCGCTAAAAATAAACAAAGTATCTCTGAATTCATCATGAAACTTATCTGTAGAAGTTAAATCTGATGCTCTTTTAAAAATATTACCATTGTATGTAAAATTACTATAATCTTCTTCATATTTGCTATATAAACTTTTTAAATTTTCTAATATCTCTTTAGCCTCATCCAATGCCTCCACATAGTAGAAATCTTTTAGTTTATCACCTAATAGTTGTTTATCAATTTCATCAAACAACTTTGATAACCTCTTAGCCCATGGAAAAACTTTTACATCATTTCCACCCAGCTTTTCGTAAAGTGCAGGAATTTTCTGTATCAACTCTAAAAAATATATTTCCCTTTCCAGTTTACTATGTATGGTAGGTATTTCATCAGAATAATTGATTACAATATCTTTAACAAAATCTTCTATTGTATAAAAATCAACATTAAGAGCAGCATTCAAATCTATCGATTTTTCAATAAATCTAATAGGACGCCTATTTGCTGAAATAAAAATTATTTTTCTATATTCGTTCTTTAATTTAACTAATTGTAATGCAATATAATGAACAAAATTAAAACCTATATCAATTTTATATACTTTAACTGACACTTACAATCTCTCCTGTTTCTGTATAATAAATAACACCTTTAGCATTATTAAAAAACTTCATATAATCTTTTAGCTGTGATTCATGCTTATGTTCTTTTTCTCCTGTTTTAAAATCAATTATGTAATAACAATCACCTTTTTTTACTAACCTATCGAGTCTGAAAATTCTCCCTTGTCTATCAACAAGTTCTTTTTCATTCCAATAATCATCTATTTCATAATAATAATTCCTTAAATCAACTAATGTTCTTTTCATTAAATCTATCACAATCTCATCCTTATATTTAAGAATTTTAGATGCTTTGTCACAAGCGTTTTTTATTATACTATCTAAATCATCATTTTCTTCTATCTTTCCAATATATGACATAGCCATGTGATATAACTCACCCAATAATTTCTCAGTAGGAGTAAGATTTAAAAAGTAATTTTCTGGATAAACTTTTAAAAATTCCCTAAAAGTAGAATTTATTTTCAATTTATAGTTATGATGAACTTCTTTTGACTTATCTTGTTGACATTCACTTTTCAAATCTCCAATTATGTAAGGATATTCAAGGTTATCACTCTCTTTTATTTTATTTAAAATCATATGTAATAAATTTGCCGCAGTAATTGTTTTACCGTATTTACCTTCTTTTGTAAGTTTGTAAGCGCCTAGTATAAATAAATTCTCTTTTGCTCTTGTGTTGGCGACATACATAAGATTAAGAGACTCTATAAATTTTGTCTTTACGTGCTCAAAATATTTTTCCTTAGCATCCGGTAAAATATCTTTTAAATCACCGCTGATTTTAACAAACACATATTCGTCATTTTGTGTCAAAGACGAAATGTTTACACTATCATAAATTGTTATATTTTTAGTATCGTATAGACTCCAGTCATAAAAGGGAATAATTACTGTATGACTTTCAAGTCCTTTTGCTTTATGGATTGTCATTATCTTTAAGGCATCCAAATCCTCGCTAATAGTAATTGTTATATCTTTATTATTATAAAAATACTCTAATATATCTTCCAAACTCTTTTGGGACTCGGTCAATTTCAAAACTTCTTCTAATAACCTATCAAAATACAATCTATTGTTATCTACATCAAAAATATCCAAACTCATTAATTTACAAAAAACTTCATATGGTGATAATAGTTTTACATCTTCCTCTATTTCACTAACAATAGCTGGTTCTATGCCTACTATCTTCAAAGCAGATTTGTAACTATCATCATTTGAATAAATAACGGCTGACAATAACAAAAGAATTTTTTTAATTTCAAAATTATTTAATAGCACAAGAGAATCTTCTGTAATAAACGGAATCTCTGGAAAATCCTTTCTTACCCACTCTACCACTTTATCAATATTCTTCTTACTTCTTAATAAAATCATTATATCAGATGGTTTAATTTTTTTGTCGTAAAGTAGCTTGCTTAGAATATTTTTAAATTCATGATGATAAAAATCTTCTTCAATAGATTCACTGCTGTCATCATTCATTTCTCTTAAATTAATTTCTACATACCCCTCTGAATCAATATAGTTGTTTTGAGATGATTTTTTGTAAATATCTTCGATGGCTTGTTTTAACTTATCAGCCAAAAGATTCTTATATTGGTTATCTAATACATCGTTAAAATCATTGTTAAAGATATTGTTAACATCAAAAATCTTATTATTAACTTCAACTACATTTTTAGAAGAACGGTAATTCGTGTTGATATAATCTTGTGCTATTCTCAAGTTGTTTTTCCCAAGTACTTCATCAAATATTGTATAATCTCCGCCTCTCCACGCATATATTGCCTGCTTTTTATCACCAACTATAAATAATGAACCACCTTCTGCAACGGCATTTTCAATTAGGTGGTATATAGCATCAAACTGTTCCTTCGATGTATCCTGAAACTCGTCAATCAAATAATGTGATATCCTTTCCCCTAACCTACAAAAAGCATAACTGACACCTGAATCCTTTAGTAAAATATCACTTACATCTTTAGCTATCCTACTCCCATCAACAATATTTAAAAATGACTTAATCTCTGTTTCTTTCTGCCTAAACTTTCTTAACTGAACAGCTACAGAGTTAGTTTCATACACATGTTTTAGTAAAATATATTTCTCAACAGCTGAAACACATACTTTTAATTTTGAAATAAATTCACTTTCTTTTAAACTATCTAAAGATTTCCCTTTACGATATAATGTTATTAAAGAATCAGCCTCGACAATAGCTTTAAAATCACTATACTTCTCAATCAATTTATCAAAACTTAAGTTCCTAAATTTTCTTATTTTATTCCCATGAAAGATACCGACATTATGTTCAATAACACGTTCAAAGTAAGAAATGTGACTTAATATACTATTTTCTATCTCAGTTTTTATTTTTCTCAAATTTTTAGAAGTTACTTGAAATTTGTCACATAAATCATCAAAAGTTAATAAACCGGCAGGAATATCTAAATCTCTAAACTTCTCGATTCCTTGCCTAATGATATATTCTGCATTCATACCCTTATATTCCAAAAATAAAAGACTATTAAGAAAATTGAGTAAATCGTTAAAATTACTTGGATCTGTAATAAGATCATCTATTGCAAGTTGAAAAATTTCATCCCTATCAAATGTAATTTCGTAATCGGGATAAATCTTTAAATCGATTGCAAATGCTTTTAAAATTCTATTCATAAATGAATCAATTGTAGTGATATTAAAATCACTATGATTTTTTATTATATCTACTAACAATGCTAAAGCATCTCTTTCTTCAACATTAAAATTAGTCTTATCAAATTTACTATCTTT
Organism: Deferribacter autotrophicus; assembly: GCF_008362905.1. NCBI lineage: Bacteria > Pseudomonadati > Deferribacterota > Deferribacteres > Deferribacterales > Deferribacteraceae > Deferribacter > Deferribacter autotrophicus. The sequence continues at coordinate 5,844 of NZ_VFJB01000008.1, read as the reverse complement.
ATAAATACCTGCTAATTTTTTTAAAAACAGTATTACTCTTTCTTTCATCTCAGCTGCCGCTTTATTAGTAAATGTGATCGCAACAATAGAGCCAATTGAATCAGGATATAAAAATTCATCATCTATTCCTGGATTAGATACTTCACAGGTTTTCCTGCTAACATTTGATTTTTTAGATAGTAAGTATAATGTTAGTAAATGAATAAATCTTTTAGCAAGCTGATAAGTCTTGCCTGATCCTGCCGAAGCTTCAATACATAAGCTATTAATAAATTGATTTGATTCTTTATCACTCATGTTTAACCCTCTTTACATCCCCCTTAACAAAAGTTACCCACCCTCATTGCCCCACCAAAAATAATTATAGCATAATTTCATCTATTAGTTTAAAATAACGTATGCTGTTTTAATAAATTTCATTTTAAATTCTAATTGCAACTTGCTTCACTACCTCTACTAATTTTCTATTAGAAAAACCATACAACTCTTTAATAGCTAAAATTAAGGATAACCAAAGCGATGTGCCCTTTAAATAAGGTAAATCATGCTTCATGAATACCTCTAATGTCAGTTTTATAATTATTATAATCCCAATAAGCGTCAGTTTCTGTCGTCTGATATTTTTCTAAGTGAATTTATTAAATATTCTCTCAGGACTTCTTTATATTTCTTTGGTGAAATAACTTCTATGTACGGTGCCCAGCGAATTATTTGATAAATAAAATCAGAATCATTAAAAACAGTAAATCTTACTACAAGTCCATCTCCTAAATCAGATTCTATAATCTGTCCTGTTAAACATTTTTTCCTTCTAAAATAATCAGCAACAATTTTATCAACTTTTATAACAACATCATCTTTTTCATCTTCCGAAAACCAAATATTATTTGCTGAATTTAAAAGCTTATCAACATCCATTTTTGGTACGAAAAAACTATCCAATAAATTAAGCTTCTCAATCTGATCAACTAAAAACTTCTTTAAAACATCATCATGTTCACCTACTAAATACCAAAACCCTTCTGATAAAACTATTTTATAGGGATTCACTGTATAATCCCTATTATATCTTTTATAAAAAAACTTAATCCTTTGTTTGTCCTTAATTGCCTGTTCTAATTTAGATAAAACTGGTGATATCTTATCAAACTCTACATTATCCACATATAAAAAACTCACTGGTGATGTAAGACTATTTAAGTGAAATATTTTCTTTTTCAGATTCTCAATATATTTAGCAGAAACTTCATTAAGATCTCTGCTTATAAAATCAAATAAAGCGTTAATATAATACAGTTCTGTCTGGGATAAAATTGTCCCTTCAAATCTATAATTTTCTAATAACTTATATGATTTATCATTTTCATCATATGTAATACCAGGTAATACTTGTAACTCTTGTAAGTATCTTTGAGCAGTTCGAATGCTCACCTCTAATTCTTCAGCCACAATTTTGGAATTTATCTTTTTCCGTTCATTCAATAATCTTATTAATCTAAGTGCTGTATAAAGTTTGTTCATACCACTATATAAATTAATAACTTTTTAAATTTAGTTTTTAACGCTCTATTTCTATAAACTTAATTAATAATGTGCAGTATTGCCAATTTCCTTTAAAATTATAACTCCATTTTTAAATAATTTTCTACTTCCCATATAATGTGTGAAGGATGTATAATACCTAATACTTTAATGTTATCAAAAGAACATTTACATAATATTCTTTTATTATTAACTTTTTTACATTCTACTTTGCAGCTTTTATGGAATCTTTCAGAAATTATCTTATCAATAAATAAATCAAAAGTTTTGATCCCCTCTATTAAAAGGATTCTGGGTTTTAATTTTTCTATTATTTCTTTCACTTTATTAAAGCAGTACTCTTCTATCTCAATCCGAATTTTTTTATTGATTTCTTTCCATTTAGCGATGTTTTTTGTTCTAAAAAAGATCATATTTAATTTTATACTGTTTTCTAAAAGCTGAGTTTTATTAAGTCTTTTAAACAATTCATACATGTTCTTTGCAGCTTTATAGTCTTTATCATCTTTATACGTAATATACTCATGTTTTTCTGGAATACTCATAGCTTCTTCTTTATTAAAATCTTTTTCATCTCCCCCAGGATTGTAACCAATTATCATTAGTTCTGGGTTTAATCTTATTGGAGAGTAAAAAACTGCAAATCCATATTCTTGATTAAATTCCTTGAAATTCTCATAAAAAGTACTGACATCTTTTAGAAGATTTTCAGCCCACGTTTTACACATATATCCCCCCCTTAATAATTATACTAAAATTATATCACAAAACTATTCCACTTCAATAATGTTTAATTTATCATACCTAAATATTTCTTTTAACTCACTCAAGGTTCGTAATTTTACATTATTAACCTTTAAGAATCTCATGAACGAATCGAATTCAGTTTCAGTTTTAAATGATTTTAAAATATCTAAATAAAATTCAGGAAAGAATTCAGTTTCATAAAAAAATTCACACTCCTTCAAATGCCCTTTTTCATCAGTATGAAAAATAAATATCCCTATATTTGAACTGAACAGGAAATAATCATCTGCAGGAAAAATTCCGTCTTCATTTGACATAGAAGATAGGTAGAAAGAACCACAACATGTTCCGTAGCATTTGTCATTTTCATCAGATATACAGTTACAAATCCCTGTAATTACATAATTTCTGAGTTCTTTAGTTATCCTATTTTTGGAAATTTCATGACAGCTCTTTGTTAACAAAAATACTATAAAATCATACATCTGCCTAAATTTAGTGATCTCTATCGATTTCGCCACAATAACCTCCTTTATCATAGATTCTTTTCAATATACACAGATAATACGACAATTTCTGTCACATACGATAAAAATTAACAAAAAATATTGTTACGTTTTCTAACACTGGAAATAAAACTTTAAATCTCATTGCATGACAAAATCTGTCGCTTGCTTAGTGTAGCAATAAAAACACAAAACTTACAAGGGGGATAATATGGCTCAATTGATAATGAAAATTTTAAAAGTTTATAATGATGAAAAGATATTGGGCAAATTAAACAGTTCCACTGAACTCACAAAAGTTTTACAAGATTATTTTCATATAAATAATGATGAGGCAAATTTATTAGGATTTTTAATTGCTAAAACTATAGATGATATCAAAGGGGTTGATATTAAACACTTTTGCGATAAAATAAATATGCCCAAAAAAGAATATTTAAGCCTTCTAAAACTGATTATTGCCTTAGAAGATAAAACCTTTATTACAACTAAACCGAATGAATTACATATTTTTGATACCCAAGAAACAATATTGAATCCCAAAATAAAGGTAGAAGCAACTGTCTTAAAAAAATTGATAAGCGAAGAACCTATAATTTCATCAGAAAAACTGAAAGACAATAATACTGTTTTAGAAGCCTTAACGAACCCGTTAAAAGAGAGAATATCAGGAAATATATCTGCTTCACTATTACTATCATCTATCAATGATATAATGCAAAAAATAGACAGGTCTTTATATATTTATCAGTTATTATCAAAATATTCTCAAGAAGAGCAGATATTTTTTCTTTATATTTTATCCACTCATTTCGAAGCTTATCATTATCCAGAACCAATGATCGAGAATTTTGCAGAAATAATGAATTTTTCAATACACAAAAAGCTAAAATTCCTTTACGCAATATTAAAAAAAGAACTGCCAATAGTGAGAGATAGTATTATTCAGATTGATTCAGAATATCCTTATTTAAACCCATTTGATGTAAAATTTAAAATAAATGAGCTTGTGATAACAAAACTTTTGTCTCAAAAAGATATGCTTTTCTTATCAGATATTATCACCTTTAAAAGTAAAGAAATTATAATTGAAAATGTTTTTTTCAATAATGAAATACAGAAACATTTAGATTTAGTAAAAACAATTTTAGAAAAGGTTGACTCAAAAATTGCAAAAGAAAATTGTTCTCCAACTGCAATCAAAATAATTTTTTATGGTGAAAGTGGAACTGGTAAAACAACTACTGCTTATTATTTAGCAAAGGTTACAAACAAAGAAATCTTAGAAATCAATAACAAAGCATTTGATGGAATTGATTTGAATTATAATTATCAAATTTTAAACGAGATTTTTACTTTTTACAAAACGGTTAATAAAGATTTAGAGAATTTACCTATTTTATTTTTTGATAACATAGATGTCATTTTTCATAAAATACCAGAAATTAAAGCTTTTGGACATCTAAAACACATTAGATTTTTAAATAATTTCATAAAACTACTGGATAATTTTAGGGGGATTTTCATAGCTACTACAGAAAAATTGGAATCCTTACCAGAATCTTTAAAGAATAGATTCAATATTAAAATACAATTACAATTTCCTGATGAAAATACCAGAAAAAATATGCTGGCAAAGTTATTACCAGCGATAGAAGAAATCGAAATTAATCGAATTGCAAAGTATCCATTGACTTATTTTCAGCTAAAGAATCTCTCTCGTTTGTTTCATTTATTAAAAACAGCATATCCAGATTTTGTCTTAAATAAGATTTTTGATATAATTAAATAAAAAACAATTAGTAAACTGAGGTGTTTAATGGCTTATTTAGCTGAAAAATTAATATCTTATATAGGAAAAGAATTAGGTGATTACATGAATAAAAACGGAGATTTGATATATAGCTCATGGAATACTTGAAAAAAGGTGGAATATACCTATTAGCTATTAGGATTTAACCCTGGCGGAAAAAAAGAGAATCACTTAAAAAACATATTGACTACAAAAAAAGAATCCTACTTATAATACATATCTTGATGATAAATCGTACAGATAATTCTTTCTCTTCATAGCTGGATACTGTTTTGGAACAATAACCATTGCGTAAATTATCTGCCTTATTAGATGATTTATCATAACGAGAAATCAAATAACTCTGTAAGTTTATCTTCATAAATAGCTTATACAACATCTTTAATGATTTCAGAAAAAATTGATGGCAAATCTTCATGGAAAGTTAATTTCTTTTCTTTTATGAGTCTTTTAATCTCTTCTCTGTTGAGAAGATAAAATTTTCCTCTCTATCATTATTAAGTTAAAATATTTCGAGAAAAATTTACACACTTTGCGTTACAGAACCTTTTATTTTATTTATAAAATTATAATACTTAGAATTACCAAAGAGATTTATTATTTCGCATTTTTTCATATCTGGAGAATAACTAAACATAAGTTTTATTGAGTCAAGGTTATTAAAGTTTTCATTAGCTAAACACATACCTAATTCTGATTTAAAGTCAGTTTCAAAAAATCCTTCATCTGTATATATTAGCAATATTTTTAAAAAATATAATTTACTTATTTTTTCCATTTTTTTATCTTTTCTGTAAGATAATTCAGTGAGTTTTCTTATAAATTCTTCTTCAGTCCATAATCTAAAATATTCATTATTGTCTTCCTTTATACTTTTTTTAATACTATCTCCATCAACAAGTTCAGTTAACTCAAATCCTAGGCTATACTTTTGTATTTTAGCTACTATATCCGGCGGATCTTTATCATTTAATTTCCATTCTAAATCAAAATTAAATTCATCTGAACAAGAGAGAAACACTTGAAATGTAAATCTCTCATTAAATCTCTTATTAAAACACTGTTTGTCCTTTAATATATCATCATGTGTCTTTTTATCTATTAATTTTGATTCGTGTAGTAAATTAGGTGAAATGCAAAAATAGTTACATATAGGCCTATCCTTTTTCATAGCTCTATCTTGTTGTTAAATAATCTTTTCAAATTTTCTTATTTGTATATAAAGTATGATTATCC